>NZ_JBLBUE010000031.1:0-31332 GCF_047290655.1 Alteromonas sp. AMM-1
CACCGCGCTGTATCGTTACGAATCCATACGCCTGGAAATGGCAGATGAGAACAATACGCTCACTTGCCGTTTAAGTAGCAATCCGGATAAACAAGGTAGTTTTCAATTTCCAGCCGCATGCATTAACTGGCAACAACAAGGCGGATTGCTATTTTGGGGAGACTCTCATGCAGAATCCTTCTCACGTGGCGTATTACCTTTTTTACCAGAAGGCATGCCTGTTAGTCGCATCTTCTCATCAGGATGCAGGCCATCTTTTGCACTCAAAGTGGGCGATTCGTCCTTATTCAGACGCGCATGCGATAAAGCGAATGAAATCGCTAAACAATTTGTTCAGACACAACAGCCATCCACAGTGATCATAGGAATGAAAGATCAGCATGAGATGATGGACTGGCGCGACATTATTGCTTATCTCAATCAAAATGGTACAAAGCAGATAATCGTCATTGGCCCTACGCCACAGTTTTACCCTACTGTGCCGCTCAACTACGTCAAACAAGGAGAAGGTGATTTTCTGTCTTCCTACAAACTGGACAAAGCCATAGCAGATACCGACTCAGCCATGACTTCAATACTGAGGGAATATGACGTTCAGTATATCTCGTTGTTCTCCCACTTGTGTCAGCGTGAAGACGACAAATATCGTTGCAAGGTAGTCCTTGGCGATGAGCTGTACAGCTTCGACTATGGCCACCTGACGCCTAAATCTGCAGGAGTGCTTGCGCAGTCACTGCTATTTGAACCGGGAATAATGTAACGAACAGGAGAGTATCGGGATATCCTGATACTTTCACGGACGCTTTTTCACAACGTAGTGATCTACAGCCCAGTACACTTGTTTTGCATCGGCAGGTTGCCCCCATTTTAGCCCTTGAATGAGCACCTTAATGGCAAAACGCCATTGCCTGTGCGCAAGGCATTGTCCAAATGCGGTTGGCCACAACAAGCGTACTCTTGACGAAAGCGCGTCCTTTACCGGCTTGTCCTGACGCTTACTCAGCTTAACGGCTTCACTTGCTACAAGCACCGCAAAAGACACCTGACGGTAACCAAAACGCTTACCTATACCATCATCACGTCTGTCGATACGAATAGTGATGGCATTAACAAAAACGTACGGCCCTTGTAACGCCACTCGCAGGCAAAAATCAAAATCATTCGATGCCATTACATGCTGACGCCCCTGCATAGCCTCAACCGCCGCCGACTTTCTTACCATCAGGTTCATCGAAATGGTAAAGCAGCCTTTCTGCAGCAATGCCACCAGAGGATCGGCAAGCACGCCATCAGAATCCGTTTCAGGTAAAGCCTGTTCGGTATGCCAACTGCCATCCATCTCACCCACTTTTGCATAGGCCATTACACATTGAGGACGACATTCAAGCGCATCGTACAACAGCTGTAAATATTGTGGTTCTGCCACATCATCAGAATCAAGAAATGCAATGTAATTGCCCTGAGCCACGCCAACACCGTGTATTCGCGCGGCACTTGCCCCCTGGTTTTTCTGTTCTACCAGGCGCAACTGCTGATGCTTTATATTCCTTACCACACTGGCAGTGCGATCCGTTGAGCCATCGTCCACAACGATCACTTCAAATGGCACAGTACATTGTTGTTCAAGTAAGCTGTGAATCGCCCTCTCAATAACATCTTCACGATTATAAGCGGGAATAACAACACTAATCACAGCCTGGGATGTGGCGCTCACGGATGTTCCTTGGGTTTTGCTACAATTGACTTGCGCCCTACCATACGTGAAGGCATTTTCTTAAACAAGCACTGGTGTGAAGAGATTTTTTTGCACATTGCGTAGTTTTAGCAAAGGCAAACACTTGTTAATAATGGAATGATTCATGTAATGTTGCCCATGTTGATGAAGAAACCGAACTGCCACCAGACCGGCGAAATAAAGGCAATAGAAAGCGATGAAGTACAGAAAGGACATAGACGGTTTACGAGCACTCGCAGTACTGCCGGTACTGATTTTCCACGCCCAACTTGGATTTTTTGAAGGGGGATTTCTGGGAGTGGATGTTTTTTTTGTGATCAGTGGGTTTCTGATCACGTCCATTCTGGTTGAAGAAATCTCTCAAAAAACATTTACCTTTGCCAACTTCTACGAAAGACGTGTGCGCCGCCTGTTACCCGCTCTGATTTTTATGACCGCTGTAACGTCGGTGCTCGCGTACCAATTTATGATAACGGTGGACTTACAGGGATACGGCAATAGTTTGTTTGCGATGTCATTGTTCTCCAGCAACATTTTCTTCTGGATGGACAGCGGGTACTTTGACCGTGTTGCTGACTTAAAACCCATGTTGCATACCTGGAGCCTGGCCGTTGAAGAACAGTATTACTTTTTCTTCCCTCTGGTACTGCTGGTAGTACTGCGCTGGTTCCCTAAACTACTCACGCTAACGGTGCTGATTATTCTGGTCTTTAGCCTCTCGCTCGCAACCTGGGGGGCCACAAATGCACCTGATGCCAATTTTTATCTGTTACCCACACGCGCCTGGGAGCTAATGTTCGGGAGTCTGGCCAGCATCCTGATTTTCAATAATGTGCAATTACTTGAAAAATTGCGGGCTGGTAACGTATTAAAAAATACCGCATTGGTGGTTTTGATTATCTGTCTGTTTACATTTGATGAGTCGCTTCCCCACCCTTCGCTGCTTACGCTCATTCCTGTACTCGCCACGCTGGTACTTATCGTCATTCCGGCACAGCAAAGTTTTGCGCATCAAATTCTTACGTTACGTCCAATGGTCTTTATTGGGTTAATTAGTTACAGTTTGTATTTATGGCACCAGCCGCTGCTGGTTTTTCAGCGCTATATCTCTGCAAAACCGAACCCCGTAATCAGCGTGACACTGCTGGTAATCGCATGCTTGCTAGCCTACCTTTCATGGCGATACGTTGAGAAGCCATTCAGACACAGGAACGTTACCAGCCGCAATCAGGTATACACCTTTTGTGGCGTAAGTTTTGCGGCCATTATCGGTTTTGGTTTATATGCCGGACAAGAGGGTATTCCGTCGCGTTACAACGCAGAGCAGCAGGTGTTGATGTCGTATCTTCAATACTCCGCACCTGTGGGCCAGCCAGACAATCAGGCGCACTGTTTTCTTGGCGAAGACGAGGATTACCAGTCTCTGTCAGCCTCCTGCTATCAGGATAAGTCCGTTTTGCTTTGGGGCGACTCTCACGCCAATGCCCTTGCAACTGGCCTGCGTGTTTTACAGGGCAATGCGTTAGGTGAAATAACTAGCAGTGCATGTTTGCCTTTAACAGACACACACTTCCCCCACAGAAAACATTGCCAGTCCACTAACGCTTTTGTCTTGGAACAACTTCGTCAAGGGCAATACAATACCGTGATTCTGCACGGCAATTGGTATAGCCATGAAGACAAGATCTCGTCGTTGAAAAATACCTTATCCGCATTGGCTTCGCTCAACATAGAGGTCATTGTAATTGGCGGAGTGCCTCATTACTTACCTGATTTACCAAGCTTTTTATTAACCAAACGCTTACCACTGAATGCACAGTCTGCGCAATCCAGAGTAGAACCTACGTTATTCCACGAAATAGCCGCGATTGATCAGCATTTAGCAGCCGTGTCCGGACAGTTTGATAATGTGACGTTTATGTCTGCGTTAGCCGCATTTTGTGAGTCGCCACAACAGTGTACGGTGGTTCTCCCCTCATACACTTCGCCACAGCAATGGGTACCTACGGCATGGGATTATGGTCATCTAACTCTGGAAGGCGCGATGTATTTATCAAAATCGTTGCCCGCCAATGCCCTTGATATCGAAAGGTAATAAATAATACAAAACAGTAACTTATAGCATTTTTAATCCTGTTTATGGCGGCGTGATTTTGACTGGCATAAACATTCGTTAACACGTATGATTCAGGCATTAACGTCGTAACAAACTGATACTAACGTGAAAAAAACAATTGCCTTTGTGCACAGTGTCGCCGAAATTGGCGGCGCAGAAAGGATGTCGGAAGCACTGATTGACGGGCTGGCGCAGCATCAGGAATTTGCCCCATTGCTTATTGTGCCTGAAGAAGGGCCATTTTCGCGCCATATCGCGCAGAAAGGCAACGCCATCATGATTACGGCATTACCCCAACCCGAATTCAGCTCTCCCTTTGTCACAATCAGGCAAGCATTTGCACTGGCCAAGCAATTCAAACAAGCGAATATTGCGCTTTTGCAATGTGCTGATTTGGTATGTACCCGGGCAGTGCTACCTGCAGCTAAAATTGCCGGTATTCCGGTGATATGCCACATGCATTTCCCGGTAGAAGCCGGCTACGTAAACTGGGTATTTAAACGCATGCCTAAACCCGCAGGGTATGTGTATTGTAGCGAAGAATTAATGCATGCAACCAGGGAGCCGCTTGCAGTGGCTTGCCCACAGGCCTGCCATGATGTCATTCACAATGGGGTAGACATCGATCGTTTCTCGCCCAACGCCGTTGTAAATACGCCTCCACGAATTGGGATTGTTGCCAACTTGCAGGAACGTAAGGGTCATATCGATTTTCTGGAAATGGCAAAGACGCTGTGTGATCAACACTACAACCTCCATTTCGATATTATAGGCGGCGATATTTTGCAGGCGCCCCGTCAGGCACTGCTTGAAGACTATGCTGTAAAATTAGGTATTCGCGAGCAGGTAACGTTTCACGGGCAGGTAGATAACGTCCTCGCCTTGCTCGGTCAGTTGGATATTCTGGTATGTGCATCTCATCAGGAAGCCTTTCCGGTATCCATTTTAGAAGCTATGGCTATGCAAAAAGCCATTGTTTCGACTAATGTTAACGGTATCCCAGAAGCGATTATCGATAATCACTGTGGAATACTGGTGCCTCCACACGATCCCAAGGCTTTGAGTGAAGGTGTAAAACGTTTACTGGATAATGCCTCTCTAAAACAACAGATTGCGGAGGCGGCCAGACAACGTGTTGTGCGTGAATTTAGCTTACAGGCTTACTTAGATAAATTTATCAGCGTTTATCGTAGAACACTTACAGGACAATAGTGAGAACACAAAAAGTCGTTATGGTTCCCGATTTCCGGGAAGGGAACCCCTATCAAAGTTTGTTAGCCAATCACTTGTTACAACAGGACGTTGAAGTTACGTTCGATAAACTGCCACTTGGGTATTTCCCGTTTTCTGAATTGTGCAAGCAACATCCACAGGCTGATATCATTCATTTGCACTGGATGTCGCCATTGTTATTTGTATTAAGCTGGACATCCTCGCCTTTTAAAGCAAAATTGCGGGGGCTGTTACTGGCACTGGACTGTTTATGGGTAAGGCTCCGCGGAAAAAAGGTAATCTGGACCATCCACAACAAATTTTCCCATGAAAATTTTGACCGCGGCGTTGAGTTATTTGTGCGCCGGCTTCTGGCACGCTGTGTTTCAGCAATCATTGTTCACAGTCAGTCCGCTGCCAACCGTTTGGCACACGCTTACAGCATTCCAAGGATACGCAAAAAAGCCAACGTTATTTTTCACGGAAATTATGAAGGGATATATCCTCGTCCGGTTCAATCGCGGGCGTCTTTACTTGCTACCCTTAACATTCCCCCGGAACATACTGTTATTCTGAGTTTTGGCATGCTACGTCCTTATAAGGGCATCGACAAGCTGGCCGAGCTTTTTGCTTCTGGTAAGCTGCCTGAACATATTCATTTGCTGATCATGGGCAAAGCAGATAAAGAAGACTATGCAGCATCGCTGCAAGCTATCTGTGATCGTGCCAATAATGTACATCTTCGTCTGGGTTTTCTGTCCGATGAAGATCTGGCGGAATGGCTGGGAGCGGTTGATATGGTGGCCGTGCCATTCTCCGATACGCTTACATCTGGCTCGGTATTGCTAGCGATGACAGAAGGCAAAGCACTATTGCTGCCGGAATTGTCCAAAGTATTTGATTGCGTACCAGATGAGGGCGCGGTGTATTACCAGTCAGAAGAAGACATTGCCATAAAATTACAAGGTTTATCATCCTGCGATGTCAATGCTATGGGCAAAGCCAACAAGGTGGCAGCCAGTCGAATGAACTGGCCTGACGTTGCCCGAATGACAGCCAATCTGTATCGGCGGTAACGCAAAATGAAATGTATTATTGCCAGTCCGGTAGGCTGTTATCCTTCTCCTGCAGGCAATGCAGAACGAGTAAGGCAAGTTCACGCGTGCCTTGAACGTCTTGGTTATGAAGTACATTTTGTATTGTGTCCGATACAAGCTATGTCGCCTCAATTCAACGAGGAAGCCATGACACAAGTTTTCGGCTCTCGCTTTCATCAATTAGATAATCAACCAAGACCTTTACAGGAAAAATTGATTCAATTTAAACGCAGGTACTATCACCGCATTCATAAAACTGGTTGGTTATATGATTTTATGTTTGCTGATGGCTACGTGTCTAAGCAGAGTTGTGATGCGTTTAGTCATCTTGTTAATCGCATCGAGCCCGATCTTATTGTATTAATTTATGGATTTATGTCGCCATTGGTAAAACATATTTCGGCTAACTGTAAAGTGGTGATCGATGCTCAGGACAAATTCAGCTATCGAAATCGTGGAATACGTGCAGCAGGCAGTGAAGGATACTGGCTGAGTCTACTGCCCTATCAGGAACGCTATTTATTGTCACAATCAGACGTAGTACTGGGTATTCAGGAACAGGAAAGCGGGTATTTCAAGAGGTTGCTGAAAGGGAAAAATACCGAGGTTGTGACGCTGGATTTGATTGTTGCACCGGATCAGCCGGAAACCAGGCCCAATATTAGCCCAGTGATAGGCTTTCTGGCATCAGGTAATCAACACAACGTAAACGGTATCAATCGCTTTCTTGACAAAGTATGGCCCATCATTACAGAAGCCTGTCCAGATGCGACGCTACTCATTGCAGGCTCAGTAACAAAGCACCTAACCACACACACACCTAATGTAGAATTACTGGGATGGGTAGAAAATCTGGCCGACTTTTACAGTCGCTGCCGACTGATAGTCAATCCCTGTGAAACAGGCAGCGGTTTAAAAATCAAAACCATTGAAGCCGTAAGCTTCGGTATCCCAGTGGTCTCCACTCCGTGTGGTGTAGCAGGTGTAGAGTTCTTGTTACCAACAGCACATATAATACCGTTAACAAACAAACAATTCTCCGCTCAGTGCATTCATTTACTTTCAGACATCGAGTCAGCTCAAAACACTGCAGAACTCAGCTTAAAAAGAATGCAGAAGCGAGCTGAATTCAATCTTGCATTACTCAAAAATCTCATTAGCAACTAACTATTGACACTGTTTGGGTCAGACGCATCGCCATTTACAGCCAGGATAGCCTCTTTGGTCTTTTCTAAATACACTTTTCCATATCGCTGGCACGGTTCCAGGTGATTACCTTCGGCCCATTCATTCATTGCATTGATGAACACAAAATTTTCTTGTGCGGAGTATGGCTTAAACTTCGTGAGAATTTGTGACAACCAATTAAAATAGGCTGTTGGCGAACTTCCAAGAGCCACAGCACCATGCTCGCCTTTTCTTGCAGTATTGTCCCAAGAAGGCGTGACACACCGAAACAATTTATAAGTCGGCACAGTTCGATTAAGACAGTCCTCGACTCCCTTTGTATAATCGCGAAAACTAACGTGTAAAGGACGAAGAATCCTCAATGATTCTAAAATTTTTCTAAAACTGGATTTTGGAATTCGATTTTTAATGACCATATGAGGAGAAAACTCAACGGCTGCATCAAAGTTCAATTCTTTCGGATCTACCTGATTATTAAAACTTTCAACGGAACACAAATACAAACCTTTAAAACCATATTCTTCTACTGCTATTTTTCTCCAAATTGACGAAGTCTTTGCTATGTCGGGGAACAGCTCATGTCTGTAAATCATAAATACCGGGCAATCGTCAATTTTAATATATCTGTCATCACCAAACACGTTTTCGCACAGCCACCGAATATGTGCTTCGTCGTCAGATGAACTGTACGACTGATGCATCAGGACATCGTCTTCATTGCCATCCCAGCGTCTCGTCCAATTTTCGTTTGCCCAGCAAAGCATAAATGGCATATCAGGGGACTTTAAGTTTAACATTTCGTCTATCGGCTGCTTCAACAGCCGGTTGCCATTAAACCAGTAGTGGTAGTAACAAAAACCATAAATACCATGCTCTTTCGCAATCTTTGCCTGCTCTTCTCTCGCTTCTGGCAGACGAAGGTCGTAGTAGCCTAAATCCGCAGGTAAATGAGGCTGATAATGCCCTTCGTACAGTGGCTTTGCTTTAGTCACATTCGTCCATTCTGTGAACCCTTTGCCCCACCATTTGTCATTTTCAGGTATTGGATGATACTGAGGTAAAACAAACGCAATTGGCCTGATTTTCATTTTCCCTTGTCCTTACGTGAAACTTCACTTAATTCAAAGCACTTAGCTTTTCCGTAATAATTTTTGACACTTTAATTGAACTCTTAAAGTAAATTTACGAATATTTAAAATCAAAAACTCAAACAGTAACCTCGTGCTATAGTTCAGACTCTGCGCTTTGAATTCCCAAATGAACTTAAGCGTAAGTTTAGTTGAACTCGCATTTTGAAATCTGCTTATAATATTCTTGAAAAACTGTCTCTTCACAAAACTACAATAGCCATGCCTAGACATTTCATGTCGCACCTGAAGTTCTTCACCATATCTTTTATAAAGCTTTTCATACGAGTTATGTGTTCTGGTAGTCTGCGTGTGGGTGCGAAAACCATTTAGTTTTAAATGAGTGTAAGAAACCTTCCCGGTTAAAGCAATCATCGTCCAGAAGAGCCAATCACCACAGCACCTCATAGAGGCTAGTAACGCTTGATATTGCAATATATCGGCAACGGAAGACTTACGAAATACAACACCGCTCGCGTTTGGAATGACATTCTTGATAGCCATATAGTTATTCACAAAATGGGTACCATTGACACAAAACTCACGAAAGAAAACATGCCCAAACTCAGTAATATAGTCATCCCGATTGTTAACTACATTCCCGTATTCATCGATATCATTGGAATCTGCAAACGCCAGGTTACACTCTGGATCAGCAAAAAATGCTACTAATTTTTCCAGCATATTTAGCTCGCACGAGTCATCAGATTCAGCTATCCAAATCAATTCCCCTTTCGCTCTCTCTATTCCCTTTATCCATTGAGAAAAAGGGCTTCCTGAATTCGCAGAATTGATTAGTACACCCGACACTTTGGGGTGGCTTTCGATTTCTTTTAAAAACTCAATACTTCCATCGGTTGAACAATCATCAAGTACAATTACCTCAAAATTCTGGAAGGACTGATTAAATATTGTGTCAAAACGTTCTTGCAAAAAAGGACGGTGATTGTAAACAGGAACAATAACAGTAACGTTTAATAAGTTATTCATATATCAAATACTGTGTGATGAATTTGCATTTAACAAGCCGCTATTGAATGTACCTTCCATCGACAATAGCTTGAAAGAATGCGGATTCATTTAATGACGACTTCAATTCAGCCATTGCTTTTTTACTATTTACAGATAGACGCGAACGCTTATTTTCATCTTTTAACAAGCTTTCAATAGCTGCCGCCATACCATCAATGTCATTTTCCTCGACAAGAATACCTGTTTCTTCATTTTCTATAATGTCGTCGATGCCCTGATGCTTTGTACTTACTACTGGAATACCGGCGATCATTGCTTCCGATACAGAAACAGGTGTCCCTTCACGGTCTCCATCAGATGCGATTATGGAATGCTGCACAAAGATTGTTGTTGAAAGCATTAATTGAACAACTTCTTCGTGAGGTTTAGGGCCCATGAACGTCACATTTTTGATTTTCAGGCTTTCACATAAACTGATACAGACAGGTAACAATGGTCCGTCCCCGACCATGATAAGAGAGGCATCCGGATGGTTAACCAGTACTTTATTAAAAGCGAGTATGGTTAACCACGGCGCTTTTTTTTCTACAAAACGCCCAACTGCCAGTAATGACTTACCTTCATTTTTATAGTGTCCATTGCCAAAATTATCATCCGGGAGACAGGGCAGATATTTAATTTTATCACCCGGACAACCCAGCTCCCTTAATTGCTGGGACATGGCTGTACTGACTGAGATGACCATCTTTGCAAATGTAAACAAGTTGAGATACTTCTCAGAAAATTCTGACAGCGTATCGTACTTAAACGCATCATAACCATGGAAATGCACAATCAGGTCGATGCCCAACTGTTCACAGGCGTTTAATGCACCCACGCCAATTGGTCCGAATTCAGCAAAACAGCAACGCACATTATTCGACTTTAACAAATGCGCCAAAGTGTAATCGTAATAATCACTGGCGATACCCATTACCTTTTTAGCACGATAAGCCAGTTTGTGAGCCATAGAAGGCACGTAACCATCCATTTTGAATGGGGTACTGCCACCATAAATCACAATACAGTTACTGCCCAGCATATCGATATGCCGACGAACAAAGGTTTCACTTACCTGATTATTGGATGCTACCAATACGGCAACTGTCATGACTTACTCCGTTATATTGCCAGTCCCTGACTTTGCCAGAAAGACCTCAGTTACTGTAAGAAAGGAAATACCAGTACAAATTTCAGTCAGTTATAAAAGCACATTCACGCTAAAATCAAAAATCTTTTCTTGAGTTTTGTTAATTATTTACACTTTACGGCGCGCCTTACCGACTCGCTATATCGCTGAACACCGAAGTTGCCCGCTTGGCCGCATTTTCCCAGTCAAACTGACTTACCGCATGCTTGCGCCCCGCTAGGCCATATGCTTTAGCCAGCGTCGGTGACTGTAAAAATTTAACCACGGTATTACTCAGGTTATTCAAATCCGTGGCATCCACAATCTCACCGGTTTGCCCCGGAATAAGGGTTTCTTTGGTACCACCTGAGTTTCCGGCTATTACGGGCTTCGCACATGCCTGAGCCTCTACAAGTACCATACCAAACCCTTCAATATCCTGCCCTTCTGTACGGTTTGGCAGTATAAATACTTCGCAGTGCTGATAACATTTTATCATGGTTGTATCGTCACATTGCGTCAGAATGTCCACGTGCTCTTGCAGCCCTAACCGCTCCACGGTAGCCCGTAACAGGGATTCGCATTCTCCATGGCCAATGATCACGTAATGCGCTTGTGGACACACTTTCAGAATATCAGGCATGGCCTCAATCATTTTATCCTGACCTTTACGCGCCTGCAGACGCCCCACAGTAAGAATAAGTTGTTTGTCCTGCCAGCCCATGGCAGATAAAAACTCGGTATCAGTCTGTGCTGCCGGCACAAACTTATTGGTGTCTGCGCCAGGATGCATTACAACTACCCTGGACATAACACTACTGTCTACGCGTTCAACAATAGCGGCGCTGTTGTGGCTGTTGCAGATAATTTTACTGGCGCTACGCATCACCATTTTAGTCAGGCTATTCAACTCACGGGAGAGAGCGCTGGCTTCAAGGTCTTCCCCGTGAACATAACAAACGTAGGGAATACCCATGGTTTTATTGAGAAAAAATGCCATCAGACCTTCAGGCAGGACACGCCCACAATGAATCATGTCGATGTGATGTGTTTTTATTAACCGACGTAACTGGCGGTAGCTCCGGTAATAAAATTTAAGCCCATCCAGACTGGCCAGCCCCCATTGCGGACTGTAAAGCGGCATACGTTCTATAGGTAACGAAGACTGCGCATCAAAGTCTGATGCATTGGGCTGCAGATCGGCAACTACCAGGTAATTATTGTTTAAGCGGGAATAGAGTTCCCAAAACCATCGGCCACTTCCACCCGACGCCGGGGGAAAATTCTGACTGAGCACCAGGGTTTTCAATGTGAACTCCAGCTATAACTTCTGTTAATACAAAATTATAGATGCAGAATACCCTTGGCCCCATCAGGTGTAAACAGTAATTGCCGAAGAAAACTGTTGTCATACCAATGGCACATAACTACAGAATTGATGTTCGGCAGCGAACATGCGAGTCAATCTAATTTGATATCTTAATATTAAGAAAAACCAACAGATATTGTGCCTTTTTATTCATAATAAAGCGTAATACACTAGCACGACTGAATGAAAGCGTTTCGAACAAGGACCTCTTTTGCACTGCCTTTACTTAGCTCAGCGCGTCCCATTCCCGCCCAATAAAGGCGAGAAGTTACGCTCATTCCATCAGATTAATTTTTTGCGTCAACAAGGTATTGCCATTACCGTGGCTGCGCCAATGGAAAACGATACAGATGAATCGTATTTTCAACAGCTCGAATCACAGTACGGCTGTGCGACATTGTATTCGCCTTTGGGGAATAAGTTGTTGCGCTACGCCAATGGCATGTTCCGCAACGCTTCATTAAGCGAAGCACACTTCTACTGCCCGGCTTTGCAACATCAGGTTGACCAGCTTCTGGCAACGGGCCAGATAGACGCGGTGATTTGCACAGCGTCAAGCATGGCCGGATACGTATTTCGGTCTTCGGTATTACCAACACTCGCAGAGAAACCCACGCTTATCATGGATTTTATGGATATGGATTCCAATAAATGGGATCAATATACCAACGCAGCACGCTTCCCCATGAATTGGGTATACAAAAGGGAAGCGCATTGTATCCGGCGTCTGGAAAAACACATTGGCGACAACTTTGACGCCTGCTTCTTTGTGGCAGAACCAGAAACGGTAATGTTTAAAACAGAAAATCCGTCGATTAAGGCTAACGTGGTTACCATTGGAAATGGCATTGATCCTGCGGAGTTTCATCCTGCAGCCAGCATACCAGCGGTAGATGTGCCCAAATTATTATTTGCAGGCGTGATGGATTATGCGCCGAATGTAGACGCAATGATGTGGTTTAATGAACATGTCTGGCCGTCGGTGTTGGCCAAATGGCCAACGGCAACGCTCACTATTGCAGGCATGAACCCTACTGCTGACATTCAGCAACTCGGCAACACAAAAAGTATCACGGTGACCGGGTTTGTTGATGACATCCTGCCCTACTTTCACCAAAGTAACGTGTTTGTTGCGCCGTTCCGTATTGCCAGAGGAATTCAAAACAAAATACTACAAGCTTTTGCCTGTGGGCTGCCGGTGGTTGCCACGTCAATGGGTGCAGAAGGCATAGTGTATTCAGAGGGCGAAAATATTTTACTGGGCGATAACCCTGCCAGTATGTTTAATGCCATTGAATTACTCATGGACAACCAGGACACCTATCTGCGCCTGAGACAAGCAGCCATAAACACCATTGCAGAACATTATTCCTGGCAAGGAAAGCTCCAGACGCTTTTAAAGTTGCTGCCGGAAACGAAGGAACTATAACTTTGAAATCACTCATAAAATCCACGCTTCGCATGCTATTTATGCTGTTGGCGTTGCCATGCTGGCTGGGATTTACTTTACAATCTGCGCTGATGGGAAAAGATCAGGCCACCACCAGTTGGTCACAACTACTGAGTTTATTGCCGGGCCTGTTAGGGGTTTATTACAGAGGCGCGTTTTACCGGTTGATTTTTCGAGAAACCAGCCAGGACACGGTGATCGGTTTCGGAACACTGTTTTCCCAACACCGCACCCACATCAGTAGCGGTGTGTATATCGGGCCGCAATGCAATATTGGTATGTGTCGAATTCAGCCCAATTGCCTGTTAGGCAGTGGTGTTCACATTATGAGTGGAAAAGGACAGCACAATTTTTCAGATCCGGACACGCCGCTTAAAGATCAAGGCGGTCAATTTACTCAGGTTGTTGTAGGTGAGGACACCTGGATAGGCAACGGCGCGTTGGTGATGGCAAACATCGGTAAAAAATGTGTCGTTGCAGCGGGAAGCGTGGTGATATCTGAGGTGCCCGACTATGCCATAGTAGGAGGTAACCCCGCGAAGGTATTGGGAAGTCGAAAAGCGTCAGACTCATGAATGCATGCTGGCGCTATTTAATTCCTGGTTTGCTAGGTACTTTGGTTCTGTGGACATGTCAAGCTCCGGCCTTGGCAGCCGAAAGACAACTCACTGTTGAAAGAGCTGAGCAACTCTACACCGCGATAAACGAAGCGAATCGACAAGGGGGGAATACTACCATTCAGCTTCGTTCTGGTCTGTACTCCATTACCAAACCCATACTGATCAATGCGTCACATATAACCTTGCAATCTGAATCGCTTAACCCTGCTGATGTAGTGTTACGAGGGCCAGGCATGAAACAGACCAGTGCCGTATTCAGCTTATTCAGAATCAACGCTTCGCATTTTAGTTTTATTGGTATTACGGCCGAGCAAGCGCCTAATCACATCATTCAGGTGGCCGGCGAAAACAACGCAGATTATGTGTACTTATCGCGCTGCATATTAAAAGACAGCTTCGAGCAACTGTTAAAAGTCAGCCATAAACCGGGTTATCCGGAAGCAGCCGATTTTGGTGTTGTTGAACACTGTACCTTTGCCTATTCAGCCGGTATAGGACCCCAATACTATATTGGGGGAATAGATCTGCACCTCGGCCAGCACTGGCAAATACACAATAACCAGTTTTACGGCATTGCCAGCCCAGCGCGAAGAGTTGCCGAACACGCTATTCATTTATGGTACAACAGTGCCCATATCACTGTTGAAAACAATGTGATTATTAATAGTGACCGGGGAATTGGATATGGCATGGCCGATAAAGGTAACCAGGGTGGCACCATTAAAAATAACTGGATTGTGCATGCAAATAACGCACATCCCTATGCGGATGCCGGTATTACGCTGGAAAGCTCACCAGGCACGCAAGTGATTGGTAACTGGATATTGCAGTACCACAACTATCCCAACAGCATTGAATACCGCTTTCCGGCTACGCAAAATGTGGTAATAACAAACAACTATACCAATAAGCGCATCCGGCGTCGAAACGGCGGCGGTGCAAGTGTTGTCAGTAATCACAGCACCGAGTCGCTCTCACCAGAGCAAACCTTAATGCTAATCGAGCGTTTTCCGCCAGATTTCAGACCGGCAGTTCGAGCTGCTTTGAACAAGGCCGGTGGCAATCCGTTCGGCAATCCGTTCGGCGATCCGGTCGGCAATCCAGGCAACTAACTAATCTCCCAGCCTGACGTCTTTACTGAATTGTTGATAATGATCTGTAATGAATTGACTCAGACGTTGTTGCTGCGCGGCAAGCTGGCGGCGCTCAACTTCAACAGAGACAGCGACTACACCACCGTGAGAGGCTTCACCAGCCAGCGTACTGGCGATTTGCGCAATTTTGGTATCCCGCTGACTGGCAAAAGTGGTTTTCTCCAGTACATACCAGTATGCCAGCAAACGCAATTGCCCCGTTGGTGAAGAGATGATTTCCATTGCATAGGGACTATCCGGAGTAGAAACCGGTATATCCTCAACTTTTGTCCAGTTATCCTGATCGTAGAAACGGTTTATTGAACTGATCAATTCGCCCTGGCCTGCGGCATAGAAAGCCTGGTATACCGTAATATCAGCGCCCGTAACTGGATTTATTACCAGATAACGCTCGGTGGCGGGACGGCGGTATTTAGCCTGCCATGGCAAGCGTTCAACCGCATTGCTCTCGACAACATACTGATTGCCGCGATCAAAATGGTACTCAGTGCCGCTGGATGACGGCAGCGCCTGGGCAATAAACTGGAACCACACTGCAGCAAACACGAATACAAGCGTTAATCCTGCCATACCTGAGCGAGCATAGTGGCGTAATGTGCCGGTAGACACTTTATCGGAAGCACTGTTAGTAACACACTCCGATGCTGATACATCAGCCTTATCATCCGATGCAGAGGAGCGCTCTCGAATGAATTCACCTAGTGCGAGCAGGCAAATGATCACAAATGCGAAGAAAAACCAACCGTAAATAAGGTGATCAGCACCTACTGCGTATTTCATATCAGACATGTGTGCAATCATAATAATGCCGTATACACGCACTATATTTGCCGCCACGGGAAACAGAATAGACAGCAGCACGAACGTAGCCCGACGCCATACCGCTTGCATGTTTAGATAGGCATAAAGGCTACCTATAACTAAAGATGCAATAAAAAAGCTAATGCCGGAACAAGCCTCTGCAACCAGGAATCTGCCTTTTGGAATTTCGATATATAAACCACTGCGGTAAACCGGTACGCCACTTAATTCGAGCAGTTGTACCGAAAAAGTAGCAGCAATCTGCTGCAAATACGGCACTAACTCTTCGCCCAGCGGAATACAAAACAAGATAAACACAAGTGGAAACAGAATAGTGCGGGCAGCTCGAGTGCCTAATACAAACCAGTACAACACCGGCAGTAACGCGAACATAGCCGCGTGCATAAACAATTGTACGTCACCGGCTAAGCCAACAGCGTATAACGCGACCAATGGCACTACCAGAATAAGCGCCCACAAATTCGGTTTAATAGGCCTGTTTAATAATGAGTCGCGCTTAAGGTACATAAGATAGAACGCACCAGGCAACACAAACATACAATGATTGAAAATATCGGAGTTATACCAGATGGTAACCGCAGAGCTTAACCCACGATAAAACACCAGCGCCCAGCCAACCAACACGGCGGCCATAAGCGCAGTAACAGCGGAAAAAGATAAATAAGGGGGACGGTGTCCACTGCCTGTGACTGACTGCTCCTGCATACTGCGTCCTTTACTTCAATTCGTAGGCATCGGCCATGGTGCCCCAACGATAGTCTAGAAGCAGGCGTTTCAGCTTGCCTTCCATTCTCCCAAGATTAATGTAATGCCGAACCTTGGATTTGATCGGTGCGTTGGCTATTTTGGGTTGGTCAGGATCAATTTCCCACGGATGGAAATAAAAGCTGTACGGTGCGGTTTCCGTTTCCATGAAAGCCTGTATACGCTTGCGGGAAAGCCAATATGGGTATAACCGGAAGTACCCACCGCCACCAATACCTACATTCTTATCGTTCTTTTTAATGGTAGGAATTGGGATCTCAGTGATGCCTTCAGGGCGCTGATATTTAAATCGAGGCCACTCTGGCACACCGTATAAATCGTGCGAAATCGGGTAGGTACTGGATGAATATTCAAAACCTAACTCTACCAATACTTCGTAAATCCACTGATTGTTGTCATTTACAGAAAAACTCGGTGCACGATAGCCCTTTACCGCAACACCACCCGCGTCTTCCAGAATATCCTTACTGGTTTTCACGTCGTTTATAAACTCTTCACGGGTCATGGTAGTTGCCCGGCGGTGGTTTAATCCATGACTGGCCAGCTCGTGCCCTTCAGCAACTATGCGTTTAATTAGATTGGGGCATCGTTGCGCAACCCAACCCAACGTAAAAAACGTAGATTTGGCATTGTGTTCAGCAAACACATCCAATAGGCGATGAGTATTTTCTTCCACACGTAATGGAATAGATGACCAGTCTGACGGTTTTAATACCGACTCAAATGCCGATACCTGAAAATAGTCTTCAACGTCTACCGTCATCGCATTCAGGCGTTTATCTAATAAAGGCGCACTCATCTTTATCTGCCTTTGCCAAATAACACAATTTCAACGGTGCGGATAAGAATCAGAATATCGAGCAACAAACTCTGGTGTTTTACGTAATACAGATCAAACTTGAGCTTTTCCATGGAGTCTTCAACGCTGGCGCCATACGGATAGTTGAGTTGTGCCCACCCCGCCAGTCCAGGCTTCACATTGTGACGCTGATTGTAATACGGCACTTCTTTCACTAACTGCTCAACAAACTCCGGGCGCTCAGGACGCGGACCAATGAAAGACATTTCACCGCGGAACACGTTAATTAGCTGCGGCAGTTCGTCGATACGGTATTTACGGATAAAGTGACCAATTCGTGTCACCCTGTCATCGTTTTTAGACGCCCATTTTGCACCATCTTTCTCTGCATCCGGACGCATACTTCTGAACTTAATGATTTTAAACAGTTTACCGTTTTGCCCTACCCGTTCCTGCTTATAAAACACTGATGTTCCAGTGCGGTGTCCGTCATCCAGGTAAATAATCAACGCAGTAATTAGCATGAATGGCCAGGCGAAAAACAACACAAAAAATGCTAAAACAGCATTCATACTGTAATCAAGTGCGTCGCGCAGGTAGTTTTGAGAATGGAAACCGTTAGAGTAAATAACCCAACTTGGGTACATCAGATTCACAGCAATCTGGCCGGTTTCCCGCTCCATAAAATCGAGCAGATCTGTAACCTCAACGCCACGCAAACGACAATCGAACAGCGTTTCAATTGGCAATGTGCCACGGCGTTGATCACACGCAATGACAATTTCTTCAATGTCATTCTCAATCACAAAGTTACGCAGATTTTCGTCTACCTTGACATGAATGATCTTTTCGTTCTTTATACCGTCTTCGCGGTTGTCACCGGGTACAGGTATAAAGCCGAGCAGTTCGAAACCCAAACGGTCAACGTCCCGACGCATGCGCTTTTCGATAATAGACGCCCGTTCGCCCGCACCCAGCACCACCAAACGAACGCGACCGAGTCCGAGCAATCCCAGGCGATTGGTAAAGTAGCGGAAAAACACTAACGCGATGATATTCAGGCAGATTGCGGTGGGCAGGTAATACGAATGCATGTCCAGACTGGAAAACACGGTACCGGTAAGCACTTCAACAATAAAATAACTGATACCAAGACTTACAAAAATACGTCTGATAATGCCCCGGAATGTCTCGCGTAATTTTGCTTCGTACAAACCCACTGACAGCGAGCACAACAACACTGCCAAGGTTACAAGAAAGATGTTAATAGTGAGATTTTCGATACTTGGTTCAGTAATCAGGTCCAACTGGACAAGAATGAAACTGGTGATGTAACCCACATATGAAACAAGCAACGCTTCAGTGATTACTAACGCGTTGGAGCGCTTATTTTGTCTGTTCTTTGCAACTGCCATATTGTCTTTTACTAAGTCTGTTGAGTGCCGCAATTCCTGCGTTTGGGATTTATCATATGACAATTTTTGCGATTGAGATAGACTAATCGCACACTATCGCTTTATATTAGTAATTAAAATTAAATTAACAGGCGCATTTCCTGCCTGAAATATAAAAAAATCAGACAGGTAATAGTCGTCACTGGACTTGATTTAGTACGCACAGGATAGAGAAGCATGGATAAGGTAAATACCAGGTTATTACTCGTTGCAGCCGCACTGGGAACTTTACTGACGGGATGTAGTGGTACAAGTAACTTGCCCCAGGCAACCACCCGCCCTTCATTAACAACGGACGTAAACGATTATAAATACCTGATCGGCCCAGGCGACAGTCTGACTATTTTCGTTTGGCGAAACCCTGAAATTTCCGGCAGCTTTATTGTTCGTCCGGATGGTAAAGTGACCACCGCTCTGGTTGAAGATTTAGATGTATCCGGCCGCACACCCACTATGCTGGCCCGGGAAATCGAAGAAAAGCTATCCACCTACATCAACAATCCTCGCGTTACCGTTAGTGTTAACGGGTTCTCTGGTCCACTCAGTGAACAAGTTCGCGTAATTGGTGAAGCCACTAATCCGCGCGCTATAAACTATACCGAACATATGACTTTACTCGATCTTATGATCGCGGTAGGTGGACTCACTGAGTTTGCAGATGGTAACGACGCCAAACTGATACGCGTTGTTGACGGCCGTCAAACGACTTACAAGATTGCGATTGAAGACCTGATCAGCGATGGTGACATTAGTAAGAATGTCGACATGCTGCCAGGTGACATTGTGATTATTCCTGAAGCCTGGTTCTAGAAACAAGATGTTTCTATTTAAGTCTTTCGAGCGGTAAACGGACAAAAACATGCAGGAATTGCAACAAACAATTGAAATGGTCCTCGATTATATTCGGGGAATCTGGCTTAAAAAACGCTACATCATGCTTTGCTCATGGTTAATCTGCCCGATTGGCTTTGGTTATATAGCCATGATGCCCGATGTATATAAGTCGGAAGCGGTGGTATTTGTAGACACACGCTCAATGCTTCAACCTTTGTTGAGCGGCCTCGCAATACAAACTAACCCACAGCAGGAAATTGCTATGATGGCTCAAACCCTGTTGAGCCGCTCAAACGTTGAGATTATTGCGCGTGAATCCGACCTGGATATTACGGTTAATAACGCAGATGCCTATAGCCGGTTAATTACTAACCTGAGTAACAGTATTAAGCTCAATCGTACGGGTCGAAATAATATCTACACGATCTCCTATTCCAACAAAGACCCTGAACTGGCGAAACGTGTAGTGCAGGAAACGCTGGATTTATTTGTAGAAGGCAGTTTAGGTAATAACCGACGCGATACCGATACGGCCAGTCGCTTCCTTGAAGAGCAAATTGCTGAGTACGAAACTCGTCTGGTAGAGGCTGAACAACGCCTCGCAGACTTCCAGCGTCGTTACAATGATATTCTGCCGGTACAGGGTTCGTTTTACTCCAACCTTCAGGGTGTCACGCGTGAACTGGATGCGACCAAACTGCAAATAAGGGAACTCGAGCAACAGGTTACCTCATTAAAAGGGCAATTGAGCAGTGGCAAGCTAACAGACGGCTTTGATGTTCGTCAGGGCTCTTCTGATGCACCGGTCATTACCACCCGCTATGATGAACGCATTAAAACGCTGGAAGAACAAATCGACCAGTTAAGACTGCGATTCACCGATAAGCACCCCGATGTTATTGAAGCGCAAAGCCTGCTTGCGTCGTTGGAAAAATCCAGACAAGACGAAATCCAGGCATTCTTCAGTGAATCCGGTGGCGAGGATGACACTGCAAACCTGAGTCCACTTGCAACCGAAATCAAGCTGGAAATCAGCCGGGTTGAAGGTCAGATTGCCTCGTTAAAAGTGCGCGAAACGGATTACAACGCAAGAATCCAGGAACTCAAAAACAAGATTGACCTTGTGCCACAAATCGAAGCTGAGTCTACGGCACTGAACCGTGACTATGGTATTACCAAACAGAAATACGAAGAATTATTACAGCGTAAAGAAGCGGCTGAGCTGTCTCGTCGTGCTGACGTATCGTCTGAAGAACTGCAATTCCGCACTATTGAACCGCCACTTGTACCTGACCAGCCAACGGGTCCAAAACGCCTGATGTTCTACACGGGTATTCTGGTATTAGGTTTTGGTGTAGGTATTGGATTAGCCTTTATTATTAGTCAGCTCCGCCCTGTATTGGTGCGTGGCAGCCAGTTGACCAAACTCACATCGTTCCCGGTTCTGGGTGCAGTTACTCACCTGAACCTCAAGCAAATACAACGCAAAAATCGGTTCAGAGTATTTGTATTTATTCTTTCGTCAGGTGCGATTATATCTATGTATGCTGTTTTGGTTGCCGCTGAAATTGCCCACGTTAATTTAGTAGAGAGGTTCTTATAATGGGTAACAGCATTGAAAAAGCCTTGCAGAAGCAAAAAGAAGCGGCAGAAAAGCGCAAAGCAGAACAAGCTGCTCAGGCGGCAGAACAACCTGAGCCAGCCAAAGCGTCGACCATAGAACGCACACTGGAAAAACAAGCACAGCAGGCTGCGGCGCCCGAACCAGCGCCAGCTATTATACCTGCGGCGCCGGCTGTTAAAGAGCAACCCGTTCAGCAGAGCGCTACTGTTGCCGTCACGGCTGATGACAATGACGACACTGATGGTCACGGCGGCGTAAAAACACTGACACTGGACCTTAAGAGTCTTGATGAACGTGGATTTGTATCGGTTAACAATGCCCGTAAGTTAATCAACGAAGAATACCGTGAAATTAAACGTAAACTGCTTAAAAATGCCTTTGGCGCATTGTCTAAAACCTTGAATAACAGCAACATTATCATGGTGAGTAGTGCCAGACCTTCAGAGGGTAAAACGTTCACTGCAATCAACCTGGCTTTGAGTATTGCTTCCGAGCAAGACAAAACCGTATTGTTGGTAGACGCAGACGTATTAAAACCCAATGTAACCCGCACACTCCGTGTAGATCATCAGGACGGGTTAATGGAATACCTGCTTGATGAAGACAAAGACATTGCCGATGTGTTGTATCGCACTAACGTTGATAAGTTGAGAATCATCCCTGCGGGGCAAACCCACCATTTGTCTACTGAATTGCTGGCCAGTGAACGAATGGCCTATACGATTGATGAATTTTCTAACCGCTACCCTGATCGTATTGTAATAATCGATACACCGCCCCTGATTGGTATCAACGAATCTGCTGTATTGGCGAGTTTTGCCGGACAAGCAGTAATCGTAACCGAAGAAGGCCGTACAAAGCTGAACGACATCAACTCTATTGTTGACCGTTTGAACCCCGACATGGCGGTGGGCTTTGTAGTAAATAAAGCGGTTAACGAAAGTGCCGAGAACGGTAACTACGGTTACTATTACGGCAGTGAACCTCGTGATTAATCAGCGATAAGGGATAGCTTGTGGAAAGGATTGAACAATTTCGCCCGGCACTTATCGCCACGCTGTGCGCGGCAGTATTCAGTACCGCATCGGTAGCCGATGTGCAAATTACCGGTTCAGTAAACTCGTCATTGGTACATCAGTCACTTGATTCGTCTGATGATACACCGGGCCGCTATGAAGACAGAGATACGCTGCAAATTTCTCCAACAGTGGTGGCCAGTTATATCAGCAACAAGTTAAATGCAAACGTTGCCGCTACGCATCTGTATCAGCGCTTTGAATTAGATGCCGGTAGCCGCTCTGATAGTTTTACTGAATTTACATATAACGGCACGCTAAACGTTATTGATAACGTTTTTCAGATTTTTGCCCAGGGTTCACAAGGTTATCAGTCTGTAAGACCAGGCTCTTACACCTCGTCAGATTTTCTGCTGAACAACCAGGACCTGACCAAAACGACCACTCACAGTATTGGCGCTGCACTGGCTGTAGCCCGTAACGATTTTGCAGATGTCAGTATCAGTGGCCGTTATTATCAGGCCAAAAGTGATGCGTCACTTACCGACGATGAATTAGCTAGCCAAAATACCGGCATTGATTCAAAAGGTGCCTCAGCCACATTGGTTCTGGCTAACGGCGACTGGTTCCGCGATGCATACTGGAACGCCAGCGCAAATTACCGCAAAATTGACCGTCAGGACTTTGGTTTTTTTGAATCTCAGTCTGCCAACGGTCAAATTGGCTACAACCTGTATGGTGACTTTGGCCTGGTCGTTACTGCTACTCACGAAGAATTTGAAACAGAGGGTCAGCTATCGGGCGGTTTTGGCTTGTTCGATGGTCAGTTTCAACGTTTCAACACTTACGGCGTCGGCTTAAATTACCGTCCTGCAGCGGGTCGTTTTTTTACCGTGACCGCAAACAAAATTTCTACTGACGGCAATGACGACGGCGAGACGTTTATTGGCGTATCAACGCAATGGCAATTCTCTCCCCGAACCAGCATTTCGGGCGACTATGGCCGCCGTTATTACGGTGAGTCGGGTAGCCTGACATTCAATTATGGTACTCGTGCTGCCAGAGCATCCGTGTCATATCAGGAGAGTACAACAACTTATTCAAGCTTATTGTTTGATTTTGCTGACGCTGGCACGTTTGTATGTCCTGCAGGTGCGGTTGATATTATCGATTGTTTCCAGCCCGATAGTCTGGACTACGAGTTACAGCCCGGAGAACAAGCTGTACAGTTTACTGAGGTTATTTCTGAAGTAACAGAGCAAGTTGTACTGCGTCGCCAGTTGAGTTCTACGCTGGGTTTCCAGAAGCGCAAACTGCGAGTGTCGTTTGACGCCAGGTATATCGACACTACCTACAGTGAAAACAACCGTCAGCAAATCCAAAAAGTAATCGGCATGAATACCAGTCTGCAAGCTGGTGCAAGAAGCAGCCTGTACGCCCGAGCACAATACTCCATATTTGATACTGAATTGAATGGTACGGAAGGTGAATCTAATAACAAGGTTTACACTTTAGGTGTGCGTAATCAGTTATCACGAGGATTATCGGTAAATGCGGAGCTCCGGTATATGGATAACGAAGACAATCGGGATTTAACTACCCCTGCATTCACCCTAAACGAGACCCGCATCACGTTGGGCCTGACCTACAGAATGCAAACTAACGGTCGTTAGTGATTTACAACTCAAAAAAGGGCACTTAATTAAGTGCCCTTTTTATTTTATTCATCATCCGATTTCAGTCTGACGTAAGTACGATACTTTTTCTTAAGCAACTTATCGATGTACTGAGTCAGTTTAATTTTATGGCTAATAGCATCGTCCAGTGCATCTACCAGCTCACCCAGCATGGCTTTGTAATATTCCGCATCTTTTACTTCATTGCCATTAGGCGTGATTAAACGCTGCGGTTTGCCTGGCTGACTACTTTCCTCGTTAACCGGCTGGCTTTCAGCAGCGGGTTCTTCCGCAGCTACAGGCTCATCAGGCACAAACATTTCTTCGCGAACTTCGTCGATTACCGCGTCTACGGCTTTTTCGTCCAACACTTCAAGCTCTTCCAAAAATCCGTACAGCAGGATGCGATCCATCAGCGTGTTGATTTTTCTGGGGACACCACGAGTAAATTTGTAGATGTGCTCGTAGGCTTCAGCAGAGAACAATTGAGTCCCCTTCCAGCCCGCGTGCTGTAAGCGATATTCGATGTAAGACTGCACTTCTTCCAGGGTTAGCGGTGCTAAATGACAGGACGCGACAATTCGCTGGCGAAATTGCTCCATATTCGGCGCACGTAAGATAGGCTGGAGTTCTTCCTGACCCAACAAGAAGCTTTGCAACAATGGCTTACCGGCTTGCTGAAAGTTAGACAACATGCGCAGCTCTTCAATCGTTTCCAGCGGCAGGTTTTGCGCTTCGTCCACCAGCAACAGTGCTCTTTTGCCTTGTTTGCTCAATGAAAACAAAAAGTTTTCCAGATCTTTTAATATATCCGCTTTGGTTTTGCCGGCGACATCAATATCAAACTTAGCCGCCACCATTTTAACCAGCTCATCCGGAGACAGCTTAGGCGTGACTATTTGTGCCGCTACAATATCGCTCTCGATGTCGTCCAGCAAACTGTTCGCGATGGTGGTTTTACCAGTACCAATATCCCCGGTGATAACAATAAAGCCCTCTGCCTGCGATAATCCATATTGCAGATAAGACATGGCCCGCTTGTGCCATTTACTGGCGAAAAAGAAAGCCGGGTCCGGAGTTAGCTGAAACGGCTTTGAGTTAAGTCCATAATAACTTTCGTACATTGATTGCTACTACCGCTAATGTTTCATGAGGCGCCTGCGCGCAATTTGGTTAAGCTTATCCTAAAGAGACCGCTTGTGCATTATCTCAGCGACGAAATTCACACTGACAGAACGAATCAGGGGCGATTATTTCGCCCCTGATGCCATTACTTCTGTTCGAAACTCTGCCGTTTTACTATGGTTTCAATAATGCCTGTCGTCGACACGCCTTCCTCAAAGTGAAGCACTTCTACTACGCCACCATTTTGGATCACGGCTTTACCACCCGCGATGTCTTCCACCTTATAATCGCCGCCTTTTACCAGTACATCGGGTAGTAATCGGCTGATTAAGCGCTCCGGTGTATCCTCGCTAAAGGGGACTACCCAGTCAACCGCACTTAAACCGGCTAATACAGCCATTCTGCGTTGCACGTTGTTCACTGGACGACCAGGGCCCTTTAACGCCTGTACTGACGCATCGGTATTCACGGCTACGATCAGTCGGTCACCGCGTTTTGCCGCCGCATCTAAGTAGGAAACATGGCCCGCGTGCAGTATATCGAAGCAGCCGTTTGTCATTACAATACGCTCTCCGCGCCGTTTTGCTGCGTCAATGGCAATTGCCAGTTGCTCTTCGGTCATCACCCCGCCATCCGGTTGAGATTGCTGACCTGCAGCTACTGCCAGTTCGGTTGTGGATACCGTGGAGGTGCCCAGTTTACCCACAACAATACTGGCAGCTAAGTTAGCCAGTACACAAGCTTGTTGCAGCGATTCACCGGCAGCCATACAAGCAGAAAGCGTTGAAATTACTGTATCACCCGCTCCCGTTACGTCGTATACCTCTTTGGCTTTAGCAGGCAAATGGAATTCCGGTTGATTGGGCTGGAATAATGTCATGCCCTGTTCGGAGCGGGTAACTAACAGAGCCCGTAACGACAGGCTTTCGCACAGCGCGTTAGATTTCTCTACCAGTTGCTGTTCGTTGTCTACCTCACCCACAACAGCACTGAGTTCCGATAAATTAGGTGTAATGAGTGTGGCGTGCTTGTACTTGTTGAAATCACTGCCTTTGGGATCCACCACTACTGGCTTACCCTGTGCAATGGCTAACTGTATCAGGGCCTGAGGATTGCTGAGTGTCCCCTTGGCATAATCCGACAAAATAACCAGGTCACAGTGTGCCAATTGGCGAGCAAATTCCGCTTCCAACGGCGATTTATCGACACTGGCAAACGACTTTTCGAAATCCATACGCAATAGTTGCTGATTTCGGCTCATTACCCGTAATTTGGTAATGGTGTCGAATTGCTCGCAGGACGTAAAGTGGCACTGGATGCCATAGCCGGTTAACCGCGTTTGCAGAATACTGGCGTTGTCGTCCTGCCCCACCAGTCCCATTAGCGTGACTGATGCGCCCAGGGTTGCCAGGTTGATTGCAACGTTAGCAGCGCCGCCTGGTCTGTCTTCAATGTTATTAATATTGACCACCGGCACGGGTGCTTCGGGTGATACGCGCGCCGTGGCGCCGGTCCAATATCGGTCCAGCATAACATCGCCGGCCACAAGAATACGAATTTGGCTAAAATCAGGAAGTGTCATTTTTTTCTATTTGGTTACACTAGTGGCGCAAGTATAACAGTGAAAGGTAGTTCAGAGCCAATTCATGACAGTTTGGTATGTTTACATTCTCAGTACCGCGCAGCAGGTTTACTACACTGGCATCACCAACCACCCTGAACGCCGGTTGCGGCAGCACAGTGGGCACATTAAAGGTGGCGCAAAAGCCCTCAGAGGTAAGGGCCCGCTTCAATTTGAGTGCGTCTTTGAAGTAGCCGATAAATCTACTGCTTTAAAACTGGAAGCCTGGATAAAACGTCATTCCCGCCGAGATAAAGAAGACATCATCCGACAAACGCGTCAGCCACCTGCTGATATGGCGGCCGCACAATTGGCAACCGGATTTATCCGGCAGATGAATTCAACACTCCACTCACAATAAGCGCCATGCCAATACTCAACGTTAACTCAACAGCAGCCACGCCAACATTGTGCTGTTGATCCACTTCCTGCTGATAATTCATACCGCTAAGCAGCATTTTTTTACTGAACGCCACCAACATCCATAGCAATAATGCCAACCCTACACTGGTAACCAGCCAGCCGGTAATGTTACTCACATAGCCTTCGGGATTGTATTCAAGCAAGCCACCAGCAGAAGACACAACTAATGCTACACCTAAGAGATTTCCAGCGTGCTGCACTGCTAATGCCAGTTGGCCAGTCTCAAGGGCACTCTGGAATGAATGATTCTGGTTTTGTAATGCGTACCGAATTTCATAAATACGCGTCATAATGAGTAAAATAGTTAGCACCACCAGGAAGCCGGTGACGATGGCGATAATGGCATTCACGTCACTGCCATTTACCCATTCCATCATACTGCGCAGAATAATTGCACTGGCGACAACACTTGACGCATCTACGAGCGCGACACTCACGCTGCGGTCGCTGATTTTATGTTGCGTATCAACCGCATCCAGCACAATCTTGTCGTGTGCGAAGCGACCAAATTTCACCAGCAGAATACCCACAAACCCAAACATCAGCATACCCAGCGCAGCTTCTTCGTACCCCTGCCCCACATGCCGCCCTACCACTGAGCTAAGCACGATGCAAAGCGACAACATGCCTCCGGCAATGCTTATTCCAAACGCAAAATTGTCTTTCACGCCCAGTTCGTCACTCACTGACACACTGGTACGCGAGCGATTCGTCCATTTCATCACCAGTAATAACAACAATGCCAATGCCACATCAATCGCAACATACACCCACAGATCGTGGGATAACGGCACTAACTTAACCAGTGTTTCCATGTTTTACCTCAATATCATGCTTGGTAATTTGTACTTCGATGCTGGAGCCTGCCACCGGTTTGTGCCAGACTTCATCCATCCAGGTTAATTATCCTAAGTGATTATGAGTACTGAGAAAACCCAATTCCCGATTATTCAGGAAAATGCTGAGTTACAGTGGCAAAAAATTGCATCGAATATTCAGGCTTACCCGATAATTGAACAATACCAGGACGACATCAGGCACGTGCTGGGATTAAGCCCGTTTGTGGGAGAGATAATTGCCGCTCAGCCAAAATGGTTAGCGGACATTCTTACCCATCAGTGGCACCTGCATGCCGACATTCCCCAATTATGTGAGTTACTCAAATCACAACTTACTGGCGTAGAAAATGAAATTAAACTATGCGAGGTATTGCGCCAATTTCGCCAGATACATATGGCTGCTCTGGCATGGCGGGATTTAACCAACCAACAATCTATCGATGTGTCGCTCTCCCAGGTGAGTGTATTGGCCGACGCTTTAATTATGGCTGCCTACCATTGGTTATATAATCATCTGTGTGAACGTCATGGCACACCGCAAGGGCCAAACGGCCCTCAACCTATGCTGATTCTGGGTATGGGAAAACTGGGTGGGCATGAACTGAATTTCTCCAGTGATATCGATTTGATTTTTGCCTACCCCTTCAAAGGTGAAACCGACCATCCACGCAAGCCACTGGAAAACCAACAATTTTTTACCAAACTTGCACAAAAATTGATTTCAGCCCTGAATAAGGTCACCGTGGATGGACAGGTATTCAGGGTTGATATGCGACTGCGTCCATTTGGTGAAAGCGGGCCACTGGTTGCGCACTTCGGCGCGCTGGAAGATTACTATCAGGATCAGGGCCGACAATGGGAAAGATACGCGATGATCAAAGCGCGTGTACTGAATCCACCCTGTCCTTACCGGACGCAACTTGAAGGCATTTTACAACCGTTTATTTATCGCCGGTATCTCGACTTTACCACGTTGGATGCCATTCGCGACATGAAGCGATTAATCAATAAAGAACTGCGTCGACGCCAGCTAACCAACAACATCAAATTGGGGCCGGGCGGTATTCGCGAAGTGGAATTTTTCGCGCAGAGTTTTCAACTTATTCATGGTGGGCGTGAGCCTCGCCTGCAATCCAGGCAGTTACTCATCGTGTTACATCAGCTAGTTGCACTGAAGCTGATTGACAAAGAATCCATCGATTCGCTTATTGAAGATTACTATTTTCTGCGCAAAGCAGAACACACATTGCAGCAATTTAACGATCAACAAACCCAATTATTACCAGACGAACCCTGGCCGCAACAGGTGCTCACTCGGGTGATGGGTTACCTTAGTTACACAGATTTTTTAGATGCTTTGCAACAGGTAACAACACGCATTCACGACCAGTTTAATCAACTGGTTGCTGAGCCTGGTGATGAACAGCAGCAACAGGACGCATTGTTTGTGCGCTGCAAGGACGCCTGGGTAGTTCCCATGACGAGCCCTGAATTTTCAGCGCTGTTTGCGCCTGAGTTATCACCGGAAAATGCCGAAGCCCTGTTTAATCAACTCAATGATTTCAGACAAAATCTGTCCCGCCACAGAATTGGGCAGAAAGGCGAGGATACGCTGGCTAAACTCATTCCGGAACTGCTGTATTTTATGCTCAAGCAATGCCCAGGGGAAACACTGGTTCTGTTTCCCCGACTATGCAGTGTGATAAGTGCTATTACCGGCCGAACAACGTATTTAGACCTACTGCATGAAAATCCCAGCGTACTCAAACAGCTCATAAAATTGTGTGCCCGCAGTGAATGGATCACCGAACAAATACGTAGCTTCCCCTTGTTGTTGGACGAACTATTAACCCCGCTATACTTGCAGCAACAGCAAACCAATATTTCATTGTGTTTTGCCGAGTATACCGACGAACTTCGTCAGGCTTTATTGCGTGTAGAGCCTGAGGATACAGAGCAACTGATGGAACAGTGGCGGCAATTTAAGCTGAGCCAGCAATTGCGCATCGCTGCCAGTGATATTTCGGGATCGTTGCCTATTGCCCGGGTCAGCGACAAACTCACCGCATTGGCCGAAGTAATGCTGCATGCTGTACTCAAGTCAGCCTGGGGACAGGTAACCGACAAATTTGGCACGCCCGCCCACCTGAAAGAAGGTGAATACGGCTTTCTGATTGTAGGTTATGGCAAGCTTGGCGGGTATGAGCTGGGTTATGGTTCAGATTTGGATCTGGTATTTTTGCATAACGCGCCCAGTGACAGTATTACCTCAGGTAGCAAATCCATCTCTTCGCAACAGTTTTACATTAAATTGTCGCAGCGCATCATGCATTTGCTCAACACCAAAACCATGGCGGGACAGCTCTACGAAACCGATTTGCGTCTTCGCCCATCGGGCAATGCCGGCCTGCTGTGTTGTCATGAATCGGGATTTTCCCACTATCAGGAAAAGGAAGCATGGACATGGGAACACCAGGCGCTGGTGCGAGCGCGAAGCATTGTAGGCGATAGTGCCCTGCACGACAGCTTTATGCGCATTCGCCAATCAGTATTGCAGCGCAAACGAGAACTCCCTGCATTGGTTAATGATGTAGTGTCTATGCGTGAGAAGATGCGTGAACACCTCTTAGACGCTAACGCTGAAGGCCTGGACTTGAAGCAATGTGAAGGCGGCATTACCGATATTGAATTTATGACCCAATTTTGGGTATTGGGTTATGCCCATCAGTTTCCGTCACTCATAAAATGGACCGATAACCTGCGAATCATCGATACCGTTGCAGAGGTAGGGTTAATTTCGGTAGAGCAAGCACAAGCGTTACAGGACGCCTATTTAACTCTGCGCGATCACTATCATCAGCTCACGTTGTCGGGTGTTAAGCTTGCCAGTCAGACTGACGCACTCAACACCATTCGCCAGCGCGTGTCTGCTTTGTGGCAAGCTTGCTTAGCTAAATAACAATATCTCATTGCCCAAACACCTGCTCTGGCTGGCTGTTTGGGCAATGAGGAAGCGTTTAGCCCCGCACCCGATTGCACTGTTGGGTCAGGTATTCCGTTACGTTTTCAGTTACTACCAGTGAGCGCTGCTTAGGACAAACAAACGTAGCCACTTTTCCTTCGAAA
>NZ_JBLBUE010000032.1:0-30756 GCF_047290655.1 Alteromonas sp. AMM-1
CTTTATGCAGGTTGGCATAAAAGTCAGGCTGAATGCCTTTGAATGCAGTAAGTCCGGTATGACTTACTACAACGGGAAGATAAACATGATGTGAGCCGTGGCAGTGACAACAATGGTGGCAATCAAAATCAGTCGCTTCCCCGGCGAAACCTGCTGAACTCAACTCAGTTTGCCCGGATTGTTCAGCACTGTGCTCATGTTCAAAACTGACGTGCTCAGTACCGGCCTGATGCGAAGCGTGATTATCAAAGGCAGCACTGGATGCCTGCGTAGCGAATGCCAGCAGTATGCATAGTACCCAGTTTTTTATTGCCCGTGTTATCACCTACCCACTCCTAATGCATTGCAATCGCTAGCCGAAAGCCTGCGACGCCAGGCTGTATACCTGGGAATCAGATGCCTGCTGCGCCAGCCATTCACCTTTTACCATTAAGCTTACCTCATCGACTTGCTGCAAACCAAGGTCAGTTAACCAACCTTTCAGGTCACTGGCGTGTTCGGTAAGGTCAAAACGCACAAATGCTTTTGCTTGCTGAAGTAACGCTGCCGCCAGAGCTTTTGCTACACCACTATCGCTGGCAACCACCGGGCCAATCGTTTCGCCACGTCCGCTCTCGCGGATAAATGCATAACCCAGCGCTTTGCCATTTTGTTTAGCAATAACACAACGGCCTCGCGCCATTAACGCTTTGAGCAAGGCACTGCGGTCGGCCCGAAAGGCCTGATTGTCCAATTCAATAACGGCTGACAGTGAACCCGCGTCGACCTCTGAGATCTCGATGTCATCAGAAACCTCAGGCTTTGTAGCTAGCTCACCCTGAACCTGATAAATAGTGCTTCGAACAGTAAACCCACACTGTTCATAAAGACGCTTACCGGCCACAGTAGCCACCAGCTGCAAATTGCGCTCACCGGTTTGTGCCATCACGGTATTCATTAATGTGCGGCCAAGCCCCCGGCCTTGCATGGCATCTGGCACAACCACCAGACCAACCGTTGCACAGCTCAGGCTGGAAGTGCTGGATGAGGCAGTAGTATTCGTGTTCAGCGCAGGATAATCCCACCACAAAATACAACCTACGATCTGAGGTGCAGATAGTGCATTGTCTGAATCAAGGTTCGCTTCGATTACGCTGCCATTACCCAGTTCAAAATGTAACTGCCAGTCTATTAGCCTGTGAGGCCATTTGACCTGTTGGGTAAACGACAAGCATACCGGTAAATCGGCCTCGGTCATGCTACGAATTGACATTGCTATCTCAGACTTCACAAAACTGCCTTTAACACTGTATTAATGAATAAATAGTACCGGTGCAGCGCAAACATATGCTGCTGTAAATCCCCATTATTCGGTACGATCTTCTTTTTCGCTTAAATAATCTTCTGCCAGCGCAACCAGCAACTGAATGCCCGTAGCGAGTACATCATCATTGAAATCATAGTGTGGATGATGCAGAGGAATGGTGGGTTGTTCAGTCCCCTGACCCAGCCAGATGTACGCCCCCTCGCAAGCTTGCGACATGAAAGCAAAGTCTTCTGAGGTAAAGGCAGGTTCGGGGGCTAATTGCGCATTGCCCACACCGGCAGCGACTTCCAGCGCTCGCAAGGCCGCCGATTCGTGATTGATGGTAGCCGGGTAATAGCGATTGTATTCCAGTGAAATATCCGTACCGGTAGCCAGTGCCACGCCCTGAATCACCTGCCGAATAGCCTTTTCAATGGTATTTTGCACTTCCGGATCAAACGTTCGAACCGTGCCGGTTAAGCTCACGCTGCCCGGCAGCACGTTGTGCGAACTGCCACCTGCTATTTGTGTTACCGACAACACCGCGGTAGAGGTGGGGGCAATCCTACGTGACACAATCGTGTGAAGCTGAGTAACCAGTTCACTGGCCGCAAGAATGGCATCGGGTGTTTGATGCGGCGCAGCGGCGTGGCCACCTTTTCCTTGCACGCGAATGCTGAATTTATCGGCTGCCGCCATAATGGGGCCGGGTCTTGTTGCAATGGTTCCCGCGGGTAAGTCCGGCCAGTTGTGCAGCGCATAAACGCGGTCACACGGGAACCGTTCAAACAGCCCATCGTCTATCATGGCTTTTGCGCCCGCCTGTCCCTCTTCTGCGGGCTGAAAAATAAAGTGTACAGTGCCATCAAATTGCTGCGTTTTCGCCAAATATTGCGCGGCACCAAGTAACATAGTGGTGTGACCGTCATGCCCACATCCGTGGAATACGCCATCGTGGCAGCTGGCATAGGGCAGCCCGGTTTCTTCCTGAATGGGCAACGCGTCCATATCGGCCCGCAAACCGATTGAGCGTGTGCCGTTGCCCACTTTTAAGCTGGCTACCACGCCGGTTTTACCCACGCCGGTTGTTACCTTCAGGCCAGCTGAAGCCAGAGCCTCAGCCACTTTTCTTGCTGTTGACACCTCTTTGTAAGCAAGTTCAGGGTGCGCGTGAATATCACGACGGAACTCGATCAATGGTTTGATTAACGCATCAACATCAGGCAGTGTTTTAAAAGGCATGTGGTGTCCTTGTGGCTGCCCTTTTGGCGAATCGGGCTTTCAGCATCATGGAAATATCGTTCAACCATTCTAGCGCCAATCAAAAAGTGATATCGACTGCTTTACGCGCCAGCTTTTAATATAATTTGCTGTTCGGTCACTCAAAGCAGCAACCCATGCTGCTGTCATCCCCCTATACTGTTCATCATTGGTCAGTAGGTCGTAACAATGCAGTAGATTGTGCTGCATCCAGAATCAACGGAACAGAATTACCATGACGCACCCGGTAGACGAGTTAAAAACCCTTGGCAGGCTGCAACAGGCGTACATAAATGGTCAATGGGTGCAGGTTAGCTCTTCACGCACGCATGACATAATTAACCCTTCGGATGAAAGCCTGATTGGCGAACTCGCATTAGGCAGCGCCAACGATGCCGAGACTGCTATAAAAGCCGCTGCTGCTGTGTTTCCGGCCTGGAGTCAAACATCAGTTGACGATCGTTTGGCAGTGCTCGACGGCGTGATTGCACTTTTCGAAGCCCGCGCTGAGCAATTAGCCCAAATCCTGTCTACCGAAATGGGCGCGCCGATTAATTACGCCCGCACAGCTCATGTGCCACTAGCCCTGGCCCATTTGCAGGTTGCTCGGGATAATCTGGCCAGTTACGAATTTACACAGATGCGCGGCACTACCGCCATTGCGCGCGAACCCATTGGTGTTGCGGGCTTAATCACGCCCTGGAACTGGCCGCTGTATCAAATCACCGCCAAAGTCGGTCCGGCAATTGCCACGGGTTGTACGGTTGTGCTCAAGCCCAGTGAACTATCGCCACTCAGTGCACTGGCTTTCGCTGATATTCTGCATGATGCCGGTGTGCCAGCCGGCGTATTTAATCTGTTGAACGGTGATGGCCCAGAAGTAGGCTCCGTGCTATCCAGCCACCCTCTTGTGGATATGGTATCGATTACCGGCTCCACCCGCGCTGGCATATTGGTGGCACAGGCTGCAGCACCTACGGTAAAACGTGTTGCGCAAGAGTTAGGCGGTAAATCGCCTAATATCATTCTACCCGATGCAGATCTACAGGCTGCTATTGGTCCAGGTGTTTTGGCCTGTATGCGCAATAATGGTCAGTCGTGTAGCGCGCCGACCCGCATGCTGGTGCCACGCGAAAAACTGGCAGAAGCCGAACAACTGGCAATGGAAGCCGTTAACACTATTGTGATTGGCCGCTCAGACAACGAGACAGCCACCCATGGCCCGCTAGCCAACCGCGCTCAATTCGAGCGGGTGCAGTTAATGATTGAAAAAGGGCTCTCGGAAGACACCAAGTGCCTTACCGGTGGCGTGGGAAGACCAGATGGATTTGATGCGGGCTACTTCGTGCGCCCCACCATCTTCAGTGAAGTAACCAATGACATGGCGATTGCTCGCGAGGAAATTTTTGGACCGGTGCTGTGCATGCTCCCCTATGACTCGGTGGACGAAGCTATCGTAATTGCTAACGACACCGTTTATGGCCTCGCCGCCCACATACAGTCTAAGAATCTAAATGAAGCTCGCCGTGTAGCGCGTTTAATCCGCAGTGGCCAGGTGCATATTAACTATCCGGCCTGGGATGCCCATGCGCCATTCGGCGGCTACAAGCAGTCTGGTAGTGGTCGTGAATTTGGCCTGGAAGGCTTTGAAGAATATCTGGAAACCAAAGCCATCGTTGGCTTTGGTGAAGCATAAACGTATTGTTATGAGAGTTGAAGGTACAGCATGACCCCGACGTTAAAGAAAATTGCCAGCAATGAAACATTGCCTTCTCAGGCCGATGTCGTTGTTATTGGTGGCGGTATTATTGGTGCTTCTGCCAGCTATTTTCTGGCGAAGCAAGGTTACTCGGTTGCTTTGATCGAGAAAGGATTGGTGGGTGCTGAACAATCGAGCCGAAACTGGGGCTGGTGTCGTCAGCAAAACCGTGACGCACGGGAGCTCCCCACCTCGGGACTCTCCATGCGTCTGTGGGACGAGATGACTGAAGATCTGGGTCAGGACCTGGGTTTCCGCCGCTGTGGCCTTCGCTATGCCACGGATGATCCCCAACAATTGGCTGAATGGGACAGCTGGCGAGAAGTCGCAAAACAATTCAACGTTAACACCAGAATGTTAAGTGCCAAAGAAGCCAACGAGATGATTCCGGCCAACGGGCGCACCTGGTTAGGCGGCGTACATTCGATTGATGACGGCAAAGGTGAACCCGCCATCGCCGCGCCTATGATTGCCGAAGGTGCACGCCGTTACGGTGCCACCATTCATCAGCAATGTGCGGCGCGCGGCATGGACATTACTAACGGCAAAGTAGAGGCTGTGATCACCGAAAAGGGCACTATTCGTACCCAGCGCGTATTGTGTGCAGCAGGCGCCTGGGCATCAACATTCTGCAGCCATCACGGTATTCGGTTTCCTCAGGCTAGCGTTAGGCAAACCGCGTTTCGCTCCAAACCTATTGAGAATATCGGTGAGGCCATTTACCCCTCCGGAGTGGCCCTCACTCGCCGTTTAGATGGCAGCTACACGGTAGCACTCAGTGGCACGGCATTGCTGGAATTTACGCCACAGGGCATCCGCTTTGCCAAAGAATTCATGCCGATGTTTATGAAACGCATTAAGGCAGTGCAGGTTAACCTGGGAAGCTCGTTCTTCAAGGGCCCGGAAGCCATTAACCGCTGGAAGAATACCGGCCCTTCCCCCATGGAAGCCATGCGGATACTCAACCCGGATCCTCACGGTAAGAATATTAAGCAAACACTTCACGCCGTTCGTAGCCTGTTTCCGGCACTTAAGAATATTGAAATTGCCGAAAGCTGGGGCAGTTACGTCGATTGCACACCTGATGCCGTGCCGGTCATGTCTGCTGTTGATAGTTTGGAAGGATTCTATTTGGCAGCAGGCTGCTCAGGCCATGGGTTTGGTTTAGGACCTGGTTTAGCCAAGGTTGCGGCGGATTTAGTGGTTAACAACACACCACTTATCGATGCCACGCCATTCAACCTGTCGCGCCTGAACGACGGCTCTAAAATCGAAGTCGGCGCAATCTAAGCCCGCCGCAAGTAAAGTGTTCTCCCAAAGCGGTCTGTGTTCTGAAAAGACACCAACCGCTTTTTTTACACCCCAACTTCTGGACACCCACACTTTTTGGGACACCCATGTTTTTTTCACAGTTAGGAAGCCAACGAAGACGGTGGGTGTCCACAAATTCAAAGCCATAGCGAATGGCAGGCGTTTTGTGTTATACCAGCGCAATTAAGCTAAAAATCACGGCGTTGGGCATGGACGGTTTTATCTCAAGACATCTTTCATTTGAATGTAAAACGTGGGTGTCCAGAAATTGCTTCAGAACTGTCGGGCGCATGTTCGCGGTGGTGGCTTTACTGCCTTTTTCTATTTCCGCTGTTGCGGCGGATGTGCAACTCATACCCGAAGGCGCGCTGTCAGCCGAGGCATTAGCCAGCTTACCGCGTGCACCACAAGTGACTCACCATACGGTATTTAAAGGTAAGCCCGGAGCGCAATACAATCATGGCGCGGTGATGATTACTCACAAAGGGCGCTATTTCATGCAATGGCAGAGCGCTACTCAGGATGAAGATGCACCCGACACCCAAGTTTTGTATGCCATAAGTGAAGACGGCGAACACTGGTATAAGCCGCGCGTCATGGCCGGTTCCGGCAATGGCACTCTGATCACTAATGGCGGGTGGTGGTCGGATGGCGACACACTGGTAGCCTACTTCAATGTCTGGCCGAACAAGCAGCTCCAAACGTCTGGCAATGTTCTTTACAGCACCTCCACCGACGGCCTGGTATGGCAACCGGCCAAACGTCTTAAAATGGCCGAAGGCACTGACGTTAGCGGCATCATTGAACAAGACCTCCACACTATACCCAGCGGCCGAATACTGACCACACTACATCGCTACCCTGGTTTAATCGCAACCCCAATGTACACCGACAATCCCTCGGGCACAGGCGGATGGCAGCTTGGCGAACTTCCACACCTGCCATTTGAAGGCAAAACCAGCCGGGAAATTGAGCCAGCCTGGTTCAGCACCAACAACCAGCTGACCATGGTGTTTCGCGATCAGGCATCCAGTTTTCGTGTGCTAAGGTCTACCAGCAATGATGACGGAGAACACTGTAGCCTGCCTCAGATCACCAATATGCCCGACGCCAGAGCTAAATTAAGTGCGGGCAATCTGCCCAATGGCTGGACCTTTATCGTAAATTGCCCGAGCGATAGTAAAACCCGAATGCCACTGGTACTTAGCCTGAGTGAAAACGGCAAAACCTTTAACCGTTTTTTTATGTTGCGAAACGCAGCTTCCAATATCCCCATGCGCTATGAAGGCAAATACAAGCGGGTAGGATTTAGCTATCCCAAAAGCTGGGTTACCGAGGACGCACTTTACATTGCGTATGCTGAAAACAAAGAAGATATTGTTGTGACTAAAGTGCCGTTAAACGCGCTGTTTAAAACAAAATGAAACTTCGCAGAAAAAGCCGGCTAACCCAATAAGCTAACCGGCTATACACTACTTACTTAATCATTCAGGCGCGTGAGGCAATACAAACGATAGTGTTGCAAGGTATTCGTACTTATCGATGACCTTAGGGCGATCTGTAGGTGCTTCATACACCGCTACCACTACATTCAACCCCTGATTACGGATCGGAAACGTCACCTTGCCGTCTTTATCAGACACAACTGGCTCAGCATCCGGGTCGTTCACAAAGTCATTCTTAACCAACGCACCCGCTACAGGCTTGCCTTTGTGTAATACCTGATAAGTCTGCATTTCACCACTCAGCAAAGGGAACGAATCACCTACCGGCACAATTTGAAGTACCTGTGTCGGTAGAGCTGGCACTTTACGCAGCGGGCCACGAAGGTGTACAGCGTACTTGATGGTTTCTTCACTTAAAATCGCATTAGGTACTTCGTCGCGGCCTTTACCGATCCAGTGGCCTTCGCCAGTATTACTCCAAATACCGTTATTCAGCACTGCCGATACAGCAACCGGGTAATCATCACTGGTTACTAACAACAAAGGGCCGGTAGGTGTTAATTCAACATCTACACTGTCCCAATCTTCATCAAAACCTGAAACAGACCCAATTTTAGGTAAACGCAATACCGCATCTAAATCATCGGCCCCCACCCCATAAATAAGGGCCAGCTGCTTTGAGCGTTCAGCAAACCAAATGCCATGCGCACTAGCCTGTGCTGATATCAGCGCAGCGAGCGCCATCACAGTAATCTTCTTCAACATTGTTGTTTCCTTATTCGCTATTTTAGTGTTTTAACTGATTGATAAAATCCCGCTACGGTAATCGTTACGGTGATAGGAGAATCGGTATTATTTTGCCAGTACCAGCCATGAGTACCGTGAAAAGGCGCTTTGAAAATACCTTTGTCTGATGAAATCGCATTGGACTTTTTATAGCTGGTGAACTCGTCGGTATCCCCCACAACTTCACCATGCATATCCATATAAAGTTCGCCGCCATCGGTTTCCCAGGTAAAGCTAAAGCCGTTACCTTCTTCTGTTAAGGCTTTTACTTCCACGCCTTCATAATCAGGAATTTCAACGGTCAGCGTATGGGTTTGCCACTCGCCCTCACCTTGCGCAAACGTGAAGTCATTTTGTGGTTCCAGGGTCATTTCTTCGACTTGCACGTTATTACTCATACCGGTTAATCCAAGGATCGCACCCACGCCGGAAGGATCTTTGTTGTATTCAGCAGGCAGTATTACCGTTACCGAAAGAACTACCGCAATCACAGAAGCAATGGCGAGCCCTTTTATAATTTGCTTATTTGTCATCTCGACGTGTTGCGTGGTCATACGGTTCCCCACATATATCCGGAAAGTTGAAAGATTGTCAGCATCAGGCCGGCCGATACCAGCGCCAGATTTGAAACAAAGGCGTAACGCATAAAGGCGCTGCTTTTACGCAGTAAAATGACCAGCATTAACATGCCGAACAACGCAATCATTTGCCCCATTTCCACACCGATGTTGAAAGAGATAATGTTGCCCACCAGCCCGTCGTTAGACAGGGTAAAGTCTTGTAATTTGGTGGCTAAACCAAACCCGTGAAACAACCCGAATACCAGCACCGCAGCCTTGTTGTTAATGGTAAATCCACAAAATCTGGGGAAAAATCCAATGTTATCGAGCCCCTTATACATCACCGATAAACCAATAATGGCGTCGATGATATAGGCGTTGATGTGAATACCAGACAACACACCAAACAACAGGGTGATACTATGGCCAACCGCAAACAGCGTGACGTAAATACCGACGTCTTTTAGCCGGTACAAAAAGAAAATCACGCCGAATAAGAACAGCAGATGGTCATATCCGGTAACCATATGCTTAGCGCCCAGGTAGATGTAAGGTATGATCTGTAGTCCGGTGCTGTTTTCCAGAAACGCCCGGTCGCCATCGGCCACACCGTGGGCAAGTGCCAACGGTGTAATTACCGTTAGCAACAGACCAATCAGAATGAAATGAAGCGTTCGCATCACGTTTGCCTACAGCGAGTACTTGCCGACGATTTTTGACACACCGTCCTGCAAGGTAAGCATGGCCAATACGGTATCGCCAACGTTGAGTTTAGCCGGGCCGGTAAACAAATTACTGTTAGACGCCGCTACCTCAACCAACTCTTTTCGGTTTTCGCCTTTAATTTTCAACTGTAGCTTCAGTTCACTGGCATTCAGTGGTTCGCCATCATAAAACACCCATACTTTTACAGAGTCCGCTTCTTGCTTCAGCTCGAACGAATACTCCCCAACAATTTTCACAATACCGCCAAACTGAGGTTCGGTATTGCCATGTGCCAATACAGGTAAACTGGCTACCGAGCCACCAAACAAGGTGGTAAGTAATAACATCACGGGTAATTTGCGCATCTCTGACTCCTTAGTGTTTATTGCTTTTGCTGTTTTCGGGTAATGTTATTGAAATGAGTACTGTTTCAGGCACGCACCCAAATAGGGTGGTTTAAGCATGCTTACAAAGACTCAAAGGTCTGTACGAATTTCGTACCTTGCTTAGTAGTCTTTCACACTCCAAGCCCAAGCAAATTTCATTTTTAACAATCTCCAAAGCACATTCTGCTGTTAGCGTGAATATGCCAATGCTTCCTGCTAATGCCTTCGTGTCGAAGCCAAAGCGACTTGCTGAGTGCTATTTGGTAGGCGTAAAGGTTTGAAGGGTATGACGGAATAAATTAACGGCGCTTACGCAATGGAGAGAGGAAGACGGAGTAAGGTGAAGACAGCAGGAAGATAGACAGACATTGCTTATTTCACACTTAATAATGACAACAGAATTGAGCGTTAGACCTGTTTATTTAACCAACAGTTGCCAGTTAATCGCGATTCTCTATCGCAAATATGACTTGAGTAACTTGCTCAACGCGTCAATTTCATCGTTGCGCTGCATATCAGTCAGATCAGGATTGCCCAGGTGGGCACGAATATGATCATCTAAAATGGTGGTCATCAGGCCGTTCACTGCGCCTTTTATAGCAGTCACCTGCTGCAGAATAGCCAGGCACTCGGTGTCTTCGGTTAGCGATTTTTCCACCGCATTGAGCTGACCGCGGATTTTCTTCACCCGGGTAAGCAACGCTTGCTGGTTATTTTTAATATGCGCCATGGTTTTCGATCATCAAAATGGTATACTGGGGTATAGTATAACAGTCGATACAAATCAACGAAAGAGTAATACAGCGCCATGACTTCTCATCACCACACACACCATCATGAACACGACGACTGTAACAGTACGTCGACTGGCGACTGGCGCCATGCCCACAACTACTATGTAGACACCCAGTCCGCCGAGAAAAAGATAAATCTGGTATTCTTGCTCACCACGGTCACCATGGTAGTGGAAATTGTTGCTGGCACCTGGTTTGGCTCTATGGCGTTGCTAGCCGACGGCTGGCATATGTTTACCCATTCCGCTGCGTTTGCCGTGTCGATGTTTGTGTACTGGTATTCCCGAAAGCATCGCAACAGTAGTGCATTTGCGTTTGGTACCGGTAAAGTGAATGCGCTGGGCGGTTTTGCCAGTGCCGTTGCCTTGGGCACCGTTGCGCTGATGATGCTGATTGAATCTACAGAACGATTATTCTTACCTGAATCGATTAGTTTTAACGAAGCAATTGTGGTGGCTATTGTTGGCTTTATTGTGAACGTTGCCTCCGTGTTCCTGCTGCATGACGATCATCATCACCACGGGCACTCGCACAATCATGCTCATGGCCACAGTCATGGACACTCACACAATCATAGTCATGCTCATGATCATGATCATGATCACACACATGAACATAACGATCATCACCACGATCACAATTTAAAAGCCGCCTACTTTCACGTATTGGCCGATACCCTTACTTCCTTGCTGGCCATAGCAGCACTGATACTGGGTAAATATTACGGCTGGTTATGGGCGGATGCACTGATGGGGATCGTTGGCGCGGTGGTGATAGCCAAATGGGCCTGGCACCTGATTTCAGACAGCAGTGCCATGTTGCTCGATAAATCGCTTCACGCTGAAAAACTGGAAGTGATTGCCGAACATATCGAGAAAACCGGTGAAGCCAAAGTCACCGACTTTCATTGCTGGCAGCTATCGGGCAAACATGTAGCAGGTGTATTAACAATAGCCACTACCAGCGACAGTAAAGCAGAGCATTACCGTGCAGTCGTGTCTGGACATCTGGATATTGATCACCTCACCATTGAAGTTAATCGCGTTGATTCCCTGTAACCGAAAAACCGGTTACAGGATTATTTCTCTGTGACACAAAATACGCTTGCCCTCTGGTAACTTGTGTTCAGGGGGCGGCGAACTGTCGCACTTGCCCTGAATACTCACAGCGCAACGATTGCGGAACCGGCATAGGACATCATTTGGCGCAATGCGCACAGTAAGCTGCTCATGAGGAGCGGATTTCGTATCCAGCCACAATGGGTCCAGCGTGGGCACACTGCTTACCAGCAGTTCAGTATACGGATGATAAGGCCCGGCCCGGAACGCTTTGCCACTGGCGTGCTCTACTTTTTTACCTTTGTACAACACCACCACTTCATCACACAGGCTTTTCACGGTGGAAATGTCATGGCTTATAAACACAACGGCAATATTGAGCTTCTGTTGGAGCTCTTTGAGCAAGTCCAGAATCGCGGCAGCCACCACAGTATCCAGCGCCGATGTCACCTCGTCACACAAGATTACCGTCGGCGCAGCAGCCAATGCACGGGCCAGGTTAATCCGTTGTTTTTGCCCACCAGACAGCGCACCACATTTTCGATGGGCCAAATCAGTAGGCAATTTCACCAATTCAAGTAGCTCTGCCACGCGCTCTGCACGTGCCCGGCCAGTTAAACCGTGAAAAAAGGTTAACGGCCTGCCCAGAATATCACCCACTTTATGGGCTGGGTTCAGCGCGGTATCTGCGTTCTGAAACACCATTTGGATGTGCTGACACTCAGCTTTACTGCGTTCATCAATTGCTGGCTTGAGCTCTTTGCCATTTAGCAACATGTAGCCTTTTGCGGCAGGCAGCAGGCCCGCAATGACACGGGCGAAAGTCGACTTACCAGACCCCGACTCCCCAATGATCCCAACGGTTTGCCCTTGCCTGACTTTTAGCGAAATATCTGACAGCACAGGAATTTCTACTGAACCATCGCGCAAGATTTTACCGTAGCCCGCTTCAATGTTGGCCACTTCCAGCACCGTGTCGTGCTTAGGGTTATCCTGAAACGCTTCACTGTCCTGAACCGCATTCAATAATTGGCAGGTGTAAGGATGTTCGGCGTGATTCAGAATTTGGCTGGTAACATTGTTTTCCATCACCTTGCCATGCTGCAGCACCAGAATCCGGTCTGCCATCTGCGCAACCACCGCCAGATCATGAGATACGTACACAGCGGTGGTGTTATAGGCTTTTACCGCCGCTTTAAATGCTTTGAGTACTTCCACCTGCGTAGTCACATCCAATGCTGTAGTGGGTTCATCAAAAATCACCAGCTCTGGTTCACAAATCAGTGCCATAGCCGCCATTAAGCGTTGCAGTTGGCCACCGGATACTTCATGAGGATAACGGGCACCAATGGTTTCCGGCTCCGGCAATGCCAGTTGCTTAAATAAATCAACCGCTTTTACTTTCGCCTGCTCCCGGCTTAGTACACTGTGCATCAGCGCACTTTCAATGACCTGCTCCATAATACGGCGCGACGGGTTAAACGCTGCTGCCGCACTTTGCGCAACATACGCAACCTTGCGACCTCGCAGATCTGCCAGTTGCTTATCATTGAGTGAAAGCATGTCCACATTGCCCACCTTCACTGAGCCACCACTCAAGCGACAGCCAGGCCGTGCATAACCTAATAGCGACAATGCAATTGTAGTTTTCCCCGAACCAGACTCGCCAATGAGCGCCAGTACTTCGCCGCGCTTAAGAGTAAAACTCACATCGTGAACAATGGTTTTGGGCGACTCAAGTGGGCCAACGTCTACGCGCAGCTGATTCACTTCTACGTGGTTCGTCATTATTTACTCCCCGCTGAATAAGTCGCGCTGCCGCGCAGGCTGTCGATTAACAAGTTCACAGCAATGGTGATAGTGGCGATAGCAATCGCAGGTACAATCACCGCGGGCGCGCCTTCCGCCAGACCCGAGATATTTTCCCGCACCAACGAGCCCAAATCAGCCTGAGGCGGCTGCACCCCCAAGCCAAGAAAGCTCAGGCTACTTAACAGCAACACCACAAACACAAAGCGCAAGCCAAAGTCGGCCAACATAGGGTGCACAATATTCGGCAGGATTTCTTTCACCGCAAGATATACGCGACTCTCACCGCGTGTGCGCGCCACAGTCACAAAGTCCATGTTAGCCACATTCACCGCCAGCGAACGCGCCAAGCGGAACGAACCGGGCATGTAGCTGATTGCCGTAATCGTAAGCAGAATCGGCACAGACGAGCCAAACGCAGCAATCATAACCAAGGCAAAAATCTTGCTGGGAATAGAAATCAACGCGTCCATAAAACGGCTGATGGTTTCATCGGTGCGCCGATGGCTCACTGCCGCAAACAAGGCAATAAAAGTACCTGTTGCACAAGCAAGTCCGGCTGCCGCCAGGGGAATAAAAATGGTATAGCGCGCACCGTCTAACAGACGGCTTAATACGTCACGCCCCAGGTAGTCGGTACCCAACCAGTATTTACCGCTGAATGATTCAAACACATCATAGGCCACCAGCTCACTGGCAGAATAAGGCGTAATAAATGGGCCCACGATGGCAAGTACAACCCAGAAGACCACCAGCAACAGACCAAGCTTTCCCGACACCGGTAACGCAGAGAGTTGAGACCGCATAATTAACCTCCCTTACGCAGTTTGGGGTTGGCCACAATGGCAGAAATATCGGCAATCAGTACCAAAATGAGATAGCCCACACAAAACAGCATGGCGCAAGCCTGAAGTAGCGGCATATCGCGGTTGGTTACCGCATCCACCATTAAACTTGCCACGCCAGGATAGTTAAAGATCACTTCCACAATCACCACCCCGCCGAGCAGGTAGGACAAACTCAGGGCAATGGCATTCACAATGGGCCCAACAGCATTGGGCAGAGCATGGCGCAATACCGCACGCGACAATGTCGCGCCTTTCAATAGCGCCATTTCAACATAGGGCTGCGAGAGTTGTTCTACCACCGCTGCACGGGTAAGACGGGCCATTTGCGCACTTAACACAATGCAAAGTGTGACAACCGGCATGGCAAAGGCCCTGAAATAATCATATGCCGTGGCATCGCGTGGAATGTACGACAGCGACGGCAACCAGTTGAGTTCTACCGCGAAAATTAGCACCAGAATGGTGGCCAGCAGAAACTCAGGGACAGCAACCATCGACAACGTAAATATATTCACCGCTTTATCGACGCGGCTACCACTGTACATGGCCGATACAATGCCCAGCGCCATCGCAAAGGGCACTGCGAGCACGGCGGTAAACCCGGCGAGCAGTAATGATTTGCTCAGACGCTCACCAATGAGCGCATCAACCGGACGGTCGTTCGCTAACGAGACGCCCGCATCGCCGGAGAGCAGGCCGCCCAACCATTTGGCATAGCGTACCGGTGGCGGGTCATTTAAGCCGTAGGCCTCACGCAATTCAGCAACCGCTTCAGGCGTAGCACTTTGACCCAACATTTCCTGAGCCGCATCGCCTGGCAGCAGGTTGGCAATAAAAAACACCACTGCAGACACAATCAGTAACGTGATCAGTGACACCCCAATGCGCTGGGCAATAAGCCGGAGGATGACTTTCATGTTAGTACTCCTTTGAAAATCAGGCGTCCAGCCAAACGTGCTCAGCGAAGCTATAGCCCATGAATCCGCCAGTTGGAATGGGGTAAAAGCCTTTGATACGTTTGTCGTAACCGTCAATGATGTTTAAAAAGACCGGTATGCTCACGCCGCATTGCTCAGCAATGAGGGTTTGCATATCGCCATACATTTGCTTGCGCACCTGTTCGTTACCTTCGCCGCGCGCGGCCAGTAGTAATTGGTCGAATTGTGGGTTTTGCCAGCCGGATTCATTCCAGGGCGCGTCCGATTTGTAGAACAAGCTAAAAAGCTCGTCCAGACTGGCCCTCGGGTTAATATTGCCGAATCCAAGGGGATGTTTCATCCAGTGATTCGACCAATAGCCATCGGCCGGTACCCGGTTAATCCCGAGCTTGAGGTCAGTTTCAATGCCGGCCAATTGCAGCAATGCAGCCATGTCGGTTGAGCCTTCCGCAGCCGGAGACGCAAACACCGGCACGCGAGCGCCGGTCATACCCGCTTTTTTAAGATGATAGCGGGCGCGATCTAAGTCATAGGGGCGTTGGGGTAAATCCGCATTGTAGTAACGATGACCAGGCGGCACAGGATGGTCGTTGGCAATAGTGGCATAACCGCGGAATAACGCGCGTTTAATTAATGGCCGGTCCATCATGTACTTGATCGCCAGCACAAAATCAGGGTTATTTGTGGGGTAAACGTCCTGACGCATGATGAGGTTAGTGTACAAGCCCGACTCGGTTTGCATTACATCGCAATTACCTGAACTGCGCACCCGCATGGTAGAACGCGGGTTTAATGCCAATGCCATCTGAATATCTCCAGACAGCAAGGCATTTACCCTGGATGATTCATCGGCAATACCCACCAATTCAATTTCATCCAGAAAGGGACGACCGGGTTTAAAGAAGTCAGGGTTTTTACGTGCGATAGTACGCACCCCCGGACTGAATTCCGCCAGCGTATACGGGCCCGTGCCGTTGGCTGTGCGAGTAAAGTCTTTAGTGCCCTCTGCCACTACACAAAAATTTGCTGAGGCCAAAATAATGGGCAAATCTGCATTGGGTGAAGCAAGCGTCAATGTGAGGCTATTTGGCCCAGATACCTTGGCATAGGTAAACTGAGCTGCAATGGAGGCGACCCGCGACGTCGTCGCCGGGTCTTTATGGCGCATCAGGGAATACACCACATCCTGAGGCGTTAACGACTTTCCGTTGTGAAATGTCACGCCTTTACGAAGCGTAATCTGCCAGACTTGCTGGTCGTCAGATTCCAGCGCCTCGGCTAATGATAAATCGGCGCCAAGTTCGCGGTTAAACTGGGTTAGCCCGCTGTATAGCATATAAATACGCATGTAATCGGTGCTCAGCGAAGCTTTCGCCGGATCCAGCGTGTCTTTGGTAGATACCGAGGTACTGGCCACCCGAATGCTACCACCGTGTTTTGGTGTTGGCGCTTGAGTATCTTCGAATGTTTGCGCCACTACATGCCCCGGTACCAGCAGACCACTGGCCGCGGTGACTAAGCCTGCGGCGCCCATCGCTTTGAGCATGGCGCGGCGACTATCAGAAAATCGATATTCAGGCTTCATTTGTTCACTATCCTTTTCGCAGACTCGGTTAGCACGGCTTAGTGCAACAGGTCCTGCACTTTGTAATACATCCCAACAAAGGGTAAGAACCAGGGTTTACCGAAGTGTCCCGGTACGGCTGGCCATTGCTTTGTTACCCAAGGGCAAGCAGTGTTTTTGCCTTCTATCATGTCGGCCATCACTTCACCCATGTGTACCGCCATTTGCACGCCATGACCGCTATACCCCATGGCGTAGAACATACCGTTGTGCTCACCAACCTTGGGCAAGCGATCGGCACTCATGTCTACTGTACCGCCCCAGCAATAATCGATACGTGTACTGGCAAGCTGCGGGAACATGTCATCCAGCGCCTTGCGAAGTACCTCACCACTTTTGAGATCTGAGCGAGGGTTAGACACAGCAAAACGCGCACGACCACCAAACAACAAGCGATTGTCGGCGGTTAAACGGAAGTAGTTACCAATGTTTTTACTGGTAACGTAAGAGCGCTTACCCGGGAACAAATCGGCTATCAGTTGCTCAGGAAGCGGCTCCGTAGTGACCGCAAAACTGCCAACCGGCACAATGCGACGACGGAACCAGCCAAATGGACCGGGACCACTGCCACCCGTGGCTATCAATACTGATTTAGCTTCAACGGCGTGCTTGGGGGTTGTCACCAGCCAGTTACCGTTCGAGCGTTTTTCTGTGCCTACTACCGGGTTATGCTGCAGTATGGTTACGCCATTTTCGACACAGGCTGAAGCCAGTCCATGCACCAGCTTACCTACGTGCAATTGCGCACCGTTTGGCGTGAGCAGACCACCATAAAATTGATCAGAAGCAATTTCTTGCTTGAGCGCTGCGGCATCCAACAGCCTGGCATCGGGATCTACCACCTTAACCAGCGCCTCATGAGTGCGTTTCAGTTTTTCAAAATGCTCAGGCTTGGCCGCCAGCTTAATTTTTCCGGCGCGGCGAAAATCGCAATCGATGTCATGCTGCTTTACCAGCTGCTCAACTGAGTCCACCGCCTGGTTATAAAACTGATAGAAAGACTGCGCTTTGGCTTCGCCATACGTTGCGATTAAACCAGCATAATCCTGCGCCGTACCGTTATTGCACTGACCACCATTGCGGCCAGACGCTTCGCCGCCCACTACGCCAGCTTCGCAAATCACCACGCTGGCACCGCGCTTTGCTAATGCCAACGCTGAAGACAAGCCGGTAAAGCCACCACCAATCACGACCACATCCACGCAACCTGATGGCGGAGTGTGGTCTGAGGTATCGACATTAGACGCGGTATCTAACCAGTACGACGCACTTTTCATAACGTACCTTACAGCCCTACAACGCCCGGTAAGCCAGAAATGTCTTTGATTTCTGTGTAGCCGTAAAACGGGTTGGCAGGCTCGTGACCACGGTTTACCCACACCTTGTTTTTAATACCAATATCATGGGCTGACATCAGGTCGTAACGGAAACTGGAAGACACGTGCAGGATGTCTTCCGGGTTACAACCCAGGTTATCCAGCATGTACTCAAAGGCCTGTAAACGCGGCTTATAAGCCTGTGCTTGTTCTGCAGTGTAAACAGCGTGGAACGGCGCTTCCAGATTCGCCACGTTGTGGTGGATCTGTTCATTCATAGCGTTAGACAGAATGACCAATGGAATTTCTTTGGCCACTTTTTTCAGCGGCTCCACTACATCCGGGTGAGGACCCCAGGTAGGTACGGCGTTGTAAATCGCTACACTGTCTTCGTCGCGGTACTCAATGTTCCATAATTTACATAACCGGGTAACTGCATTGCGTACCACTTCTGCATAAGGCTTCCAGGCGCCCAGCACTTCATCTAAGCGATAAGCAGAAAAGTCTTTAACGAATTGCGGCATTTGTTCAGGTGTGATGCGATCAGCAAACAGCTTTTGCGCCATCGGGGCCATTTCAAAAAAGATCAGGGTGCCGTAGCAGTCGAAGGAAATATACTTAGGCTTAAATACACTCATTAGGGGTTCCAACTATCAGTTCTCAATTAATTCTATTACACCACGCGACGCTTTTTATTTAATGCCAAAATATTTCACTTCGGCGCCACACGGCAGGTGTTTTTCAATCGTCAATCAGCAGACTATGCTGTGCTGACAACACTATTTATTGTTCTTCTGGCCGGCACTACTTGCTTGCTACCGCCGGTTCAGGGTCAACAACTTCAACGGCTTGTGTAATGTTGACTGACTGTGCATTATCTTCCCCCATCCGACACAGCAGATTTTGCTGAGAAGTGCTTAAAAACAATATTTCACTGCCTTTCTTGTTCTGCTATCAAACAATTCACGCCGGAAAACCTCGCTACCATATCGGATAGAAATCGTACATGCGCCACCAGCGTATGTGTCTCACCCTGACAGGTATGCATCGCGCGCCTTCATTTGCTTCGCGACATACAGAATAAATGGAAAACAATCATGCAAACGCCTGCTTTGACAGAATTGGACAGTCGCTATCTTGTTCATCCGGTATCAAACTTTCGTCAACATCAGGAAAAGGGAGTAAAGCTTCTTCAGTCTGGTGACGGCGCCTGGCTTACCGCGGCCGACGGCAATACCTATCTGGATGCCTTTGCAGGTCTGTGGTGTGTAAACGTGGGATATGGTCAACAACGCGTTGTAGATGCCGCCGCTAAGCAAATGACTCAACTTCCTTACGCCACAGGTTATTTTGGCTTTGGCAGCGAGCCTGCGGCAATTTTGGCAGAGAAACTGGTATCGCTGACACCATCGTCATTGCAGCACGTGTACTTCTCGTTAGGTGGATCGGACGCCGTTGACGCGGCTATTCGTTACATCACCCATTATTACAACGCGATAGGCAAGCCAACCAAAAAACACATTATTGCGTTACAACGCGGCTATCACGGTTCGTCGTCAACCGGCGCTGGCATTACCGGCTTACCGGCTTTTCATGCGAACTTTGATTTGCCGTTAGCGCACCAGCACCATATTAGCTGCCCTTACTTGTATCGCAGCAACTATGAATCAGCTCAGGCGCTTATTGATGCTTCGGTAGCAGAGTTGGAAACAAAGGTTGCAGAAATTGGTGCCGACAACGTGGCGGCATTTTTCTGTGAGCCTGTGATTGGCTCAGGCGGCGTGATTGTGCCCCCTAAAGGCTGGCTGAAAGCCATTGCCGATACCTGTAAGCGATTGGGCATACTATTTTTGGCCGACGAGGTGATTACCGGATTTGGACGCACAGGCACTATGTTCGCCTGTGAGCACGAAGGGGTGGAGCCCGACCTGATGACCATTGCCAAAGGATTAACATCCGGCTACGCCCCGATGGGCGCGGTATTAATGTCGGATGAGATTTTCAGCGGTATTGCCGACGGCCCGAATAAAGCTGCCGTGGTTGGACACGGTCAAACGTACTCTGCACATCCCGTTAGCGCAGCGGTTGCACTGGAAGTCATTAAGATATACGAAGAAGGCATGCTCGCTCATGCGCAATCCGTTGCCCCTTACTTCGAAGCAAAATTACAAGCCTGTTTGTCACACCCATTGGTGGGTGATGTGCGAAGCTTAGGCTTGCTGGGCGCCATTGAACTGGTTGCTGACAAAGCCACGAAACGCCCGTTCCCGGCAGCATTAAAACTGCATGAAACTATTGCCGATATTGCCTGGCAACACAAACTGATATTCCGCGCCTTTGGCGACAACATCCTGGGCTTCGCCCCGGCATTGTGTTTCACCGAAAGTGATTTTGATACCTTATTTGAACGTTTGCAGCTTACATTAAACGATGTTCTGGCACTGGACGTTGTTAAGAACGAGATGCAACAGGAGTCATAACAGTATGAGTCAAACCTATAACGTAGCGGTAATCGCCGGCGACGGCATTGGCAAAGAAGTGATGCCCGAAGGCCTTAAAATTGTAAAGGCTGCCGCAGAAAAATATGGGCTCAACATTGTGTTTCACACCTTTGAATGGGGTGGATGCGATTACTATGCAGAGCATGGAAAAATGATGCCCGACGACTGGAAAATCCAGGTGGGTAACATGGATGCCATCTACTTTGGCGCGGTTGGCTGGCCTGCGTCTGTGCCCGACCATATTTCACTGTGGGGGTCTATTTTAACTTTCCGCCGCGAATTTGATCAGTATATCAACATGCGCCCGGTACGCACTTTTGAGGGTGTTAAATGCGCGCTTTCCACACCTCGGGCCGACGATATTGATTTCATCGTAGTGCGGGAGAATACCGAAGGCGAATACTCAGCCATTGGCGGTATCATGTATGAAGGCACAGATCGCGAAGTGGTAATGCAACAATCGGTATTTACCCGCTATGGCACCGACCGCGTGTTACGCTATGCTTTCGAAACCGCCAAACGTCGGGATGCCAAATCCCTTACTGTTGCTACCAAGAGTAACGGAATGGCAATCAGTATGCCCTGGTGGGACTCCCGCGCAGAAGCCGTATCCAAAGACTATCCGGAGATCTGCTGGGACAAACAGCACATTGATATTCTGTCGGCACGATTTGTTATGCAGCCTGAGCGTTTCGACGTAGTAGTAGCATCGAATTTATTCGGTGATATTTTGTCTGATCTGGGACCAGCCTGCACAGGTACGATTGGTTTAGCGCCGTCTGCTAACCTCAACCCGGAACGTAAATTCCCGTCATTATTTGAACCAGTGCACGGTTCAGCACCCGATATCTACGGTAAAAATATTGCTAACCCGATCGGTATGATTTGGTCGGGGGCACTAATGTTGAGTTTCCTGACCCACGACACAGGCGCAGGTAAAGACGCACACGATGCCATTGTTAACGCTATCGAAAACACCTTGAAAGGCAACGTTGTAACCCCAGATCTAGGGGGAGACGCGTCAACGCAGGCAATGGGTGATGCCATACTGGCAAACTTACAATAACATCGGGAGAAACCATGGATCTCACGTCACGGCTGGCTGAGTCGTCACTGTTTAACACGTTAAACTACATCAACGGACGCTGGCAAAAAGCCATTTCAGGGCAAACTTACCCGGTAGTGAATCCTGCTACCGGTGAAATTATTGCCCAGGTGGCCAATAGTGATGCCATCGACGCTGTTCACGCCGCGAGAAGTGCGCAAAAAGCCTTTTCCACCTGGCAATTCACCACGAACAAAGCCCGTGCTGAATTACTGGAACGCTGGCACGCACTGATTCTTCAGCACCGTGATGATCTTGCGACCATCATGTCCAGCGAACAAGGGAAGCCATTGGCTGAAGCCAAAGGCGAAGTAGATTACGGCGCATCTTATGTAAAGTGGTTTGCCCAGCAAGCCATGCAGCTTCGCGGTGACATTCTGCCCAGTTCAAAGCCCTACCAGCAACAAACGGTAGAAAAGCGTCCGGTTGGCGTAGTCGCTGTTATCACGCCCTGGAACTTCCCGTTTGCCATGCTCGCCAGAAAGATTGCGCCTGCTATTGCGGCTGGCTGCACGGTGGTGGTAAAGCCCGCTGAAGACACGCCAATGACTGCACTGGCGATGGCGAAGCTGGCTGAAATGGCGGGTTTTCCTGAGGGTACCATTAACGTGCTTGCCGCTTCACGAGAGCAAACCGCCATTGCTGTTGATGCCTGGCTAAAAGATCCGTGTGTAAAGAAATTGAGCTTTACCGGTTCTACCCAGGTTGGACGCTATTTAGCGGAGCGCTCTGCCAGCACACTGAAAAAGTTGTCGCTGGAGTTGGGGGGTAATGCGCCCTTTATTGTGTTTGATGACTGCGACATCGACGCCGCCATAAAAGGCTTAATAGCGGCCAAAATGCGTAATGGCGGGCAAACCTGTGTGTGTCCGAACCGCATTTACGTTCAGGAAGGTATTTACGATGAGTTTGCCAGCCGACTGGTTGATCAGGTGTCTGCATTAAAGCTCGGTGATCCCTTCAATGAAGACACTAAAATTGGCCCGATGATCAATCAAAAAGCCATCGACAAGATCAGTGCTCATGTAAAGGATGCCGAAGAACAAGGCGGCGTTTTACTGTGTGGCAGTGCAAGTCCCAAACAGGATTTGTTCTTCGAACCTGTGGTAATTGCTGATGCCAACAACGCCATGGCGTTGTTCAGCGAAGAGACGTTTGGCCCTGTACTGCCGTTATTTAAATTCAGTACTGAAGACGAAGTAATAGCAGAAGCGAACAATACAGACTATGGATTGGCAGCTTATTTCTATACCCAGAATCACAACCGTATTCACCGGCTGCGCCGAGCATTGCAGGCGGGCGTAATTGGGGTAAATGAAGGCGCCGTTGCCAGCGAAGTGGCACCATTTGGTGGGGTCAAAGCGTCAGGCTACGGCCGTGAAGGCTCACATTACGGGCTGGACGACTTCCTGCAAATCACCTATATCTGCGAAGGCAATTTACCCTGATCATCAATGAAAAACCGGTTGTTTAGCAACCGTGTTTAGCAACCGGTTTTATCAAATAACTCAGGTATCGCTTAGTCCTGACAAATAGCCCAGCGCATATTCGCTACGTCGGGAACAATCCGGCGTGGTGGTTTTGGGCTACTGTTGTACACCACACAGTTTTTACCGCAGCTTTTGCCTTTGTACAGGGCTTCGTCGGCCTGTCGAACCAGGTCACCAAACTTGGTTGCGCGGGTATTGGTAGAACTGGCCACACCAACACTAATCGTAACTACACCATAAGCGCTGGTCTCATGGGTGATCAGCATTTTTTCCACCTGACGGCACATATCCTGCGCCACCCGTCGCGCACCGCGCAGATCTGTTCTTGGCAGTATTACTAAAAACTCTTCTCCGCCGTAGCGCACCACGCTATCCAGTGGACGGTTTGCGCGGTCTTCTAACGCTGCCGCTACTTTGCGAATGCATTCGTCACCTTTTATATGCCCTTCTGTGTCGTTGTATTTTTTGAAGTCGTCGATATCGATCATCAGCACACTTAAATTATCGCCGTCCCGACGAAGTTGCTTAATCAACGCTGGCACTTCATTTTTCAGATACTGACGATTCTTCAGTCCAGTGAGTCCATCACGCATGATTTGTTGTTCAAGTGCTTGTTCCCGGTCACGGATCTCCAGTTGGTGTTTAATCCGTTGTATCAGGGTATTGCACACCACGGGCTTGGTTACAAAATCTGACGCACCGGCTTTCCAGCAATCCACCTGTACATCGCTGCTTTCTTCTGCGGTAACAAACACCACCGGAATATCTTTTGCGAACCGGCATTTTTGTAGCTGTTGACATACTTCAATGCCGCTTTCTTTTTGCAGTCGAAAATCAAGCAAAATCAAATCTGGCGCAATTTGCGACTGACAGGCTTTAAGCACAGTAGTGGCATCGGCAGCCACTGCGCACAGATAGGTATCTGACAGCATGGCAACCAGCGTCTCTCTGTATAGCTTATCGTCGTCAACAATAAGTACTTTGTATTTAGTTTGATTAGTTTTTGTATTCATTTCTTTCACCTGCAACCGTTACATACCCAGCACGTGTTTTTTGGTGATCAGCGACAATTGCTGGTTAACGCGTCTGATCCTGTTTGCAATCCATTGCCGGGCTTTTTTAACGTGATAACGCAGCATAAGACTCTGGCGAAACACGAAGTGGTTGTCGTTTTGGTAAGTGTCCAGTTTGCTGGCCTCACGCAGGTCCTTTTTCACACTGGTCATATCCTGCACAAAACAACTCTTACCAATTTCCTTCAGTGCCCTGCGAGCGTTGATTTGCAACGGCGTTCTTTCGGGGTAATGACGGCACACAGGGGCTTTTTTGAACGGCTTGTTTGCCCAAGGGGGCATACGCTCACCAGCATCTTCCGACCATAGCTCGCCTGGCTTGTTAATAAAAAACCGTTCTTCTTTCCAATTAATTGCATAGAACTTCCTTCTTTGCGAAACAGGCTTAGACACATCTTCACTGTCGAAATACTGATAATCCCGGTCGGTAAAATAAAACCGGGCCTGCCAGGCGGATACGCAGGTTTTGCCTTGCTCTGCAGCTTCTTCCAACAAGGGCACTGGCGTCTCACAGAGCAGTTCATCGGCATCCGGGATGTACCACCAGTCCAGTTCACCGTAGTGGCGGCTGTATTGGTTGTAGATGCGATTGGCAATGTGACCATTGCTGGCCTGCCCAGCCTGACCATAAATGACGATTTCTTTAAACCGGTCGGCCATCGACTGCACAATTTGCCATGTGCCATCTGTAGATGAATTGTCGTAAACATAAATTTTGTGACAAAACTTCATGGCAAACAGCAGGCTCTCCTCAACAATATCAGCCTCGTTTTTTACGATTAGAATGGCATTGAGTTTCATAATAATTTTTCCTTTGGATTGGGTAAGCCGCTGCCAGTGAAATATTGAGATAACCTGCCTGTATACGCAGCGGCTTTTAACATCCCGGAGAGTGCAGGCTTTTGTTTGCACAGTGGGTGCCCCAGCAGCGCCAGCGCTTGCTGATAGCGTTTTGCCGCCAGATTGGATTTAATGAAACCAAACAGCAAACTGGCGCAATACTGTTGTATGTCGTTTGCAACTATCCGTGCGATGGGGCTGCTATTTAAACTGCCAAGCAATCGTTCGCAGGAGCTCAGCACATTCTGGTATGGCTCAGCATCTGACACCCGGCTGAGCGCGCCGCGCCGATGGTGAACCAGAATATTCGGGCTATAAGCAATGGCTCCCGCCAGCGAAGCTTTGGCAAAAAAGGTACATTCAGCACCTATTGCCTCGCCTGCGGGAAACATCCCCAAGGCGTTAAACAATTCGCGCTTCACTACACAGGAGGACGTTACGAAAGGCGCATCACCACGCGCTGCAATAGCCAAAAAATCGTGCATCAGCCAGGCTTCTTTGGGGGACATACCAAAGCGAACGCTTGCATCAACGGGCATACCGTTTTTTTCAATAAACTGATAACGCGATGCAAACAGGTCCAGATCGGGAAAACGGGTGAACAGTGTGTGCATTTCCAACGTAAAGAACGGCATCCACTGATCGGTAGCATCCAAAAACGCTACATAACGGGAGGAAGACTCAGTGATGCCGCGATTTCTGGCTGCGGCGAGCCCTAAACTGGCTTGCTTAATCAGTTTCAGATTCGGTATCTGCAACGCCGCTACCCGTTCCACACTCCCATCGGAAGAGCCATCATCAACCACCACGATCTCATTCACTTTTACCGATTGTCGCTGAATACTGTTGATGGCATCAACGATGCTATTTTCATTATTATGTAACGGTATGACTACCGAGATTGAAGCAGAATTCATTACACTTTTCTCCAATTTCCAGAAGCTATTTTTGCGCTTCCTCAATGTGTGTACTCCCTATTACAGCAATACCCGTTCCAACTTTAAAAACTATTAATATCAACAGCTTATACAATAAAAAATTTGACTGCTTTTCAATTTGCAAATTGAAATTTTGAATTTGCAATTGTGCTCGGTTCAGCCGATCTCAAAGCGTAAAACCGTACGTTCAAAAGTCACGGATGCCTCAGCCTATGAGCACGCGCAATAAAACAAACTTATTGAACCTGGGGAGGTAATTGGGCGCAGAAAATAAAAAACCCGGGTCAGTCACCTGCCCGGGAATAGAGCGCGTCGAAGCTCCTTGAAACTGGCCGGGTTAGTAAGCGCCTTTCGCTAACAACACAGCGGGGATAGTTGCGAAGAAGATACGTACATCCAGCCAAAATGACTGATTGGCAATGTACTGTTTATCTAGCATAAGCTGTTGTTCAAAAGTGGTGTCTGCGCGGCCAGACACCTGCCACAGGCCGGTTAAACCAGGTTTGCAGTTAAGACGTTCCAGTACTGACGGATCGTATTGCATGTACTCGGTTACCAGGTGCGGGCGAGGCCCAATGATTGCCATATCCCCTTTCAAGACATTCACCAACTGCGGGATTTCATCGATAGACAATTTACGAATGATTCGACCGGTTTTAGTAACACGCGGATCATTAAAAAACTTCTGACAAATCCCGCTTCTGTCACTCTTCCCCATGGAAACGTTAGCCAGTTGCGGGGAGCCGGGCAGATACATTGAGCGGAATTTAAAGCAGCGAAACTGACGACCATTTTCGCCAACACGGATTTGACTAAAGATCACCGGGCCGTTACTTTCCAGTTTGATCAACAATGCAACCAGTAACAACAGCGGTGACAAGATTAACAATGCGCATGAAGCAATCAACTGCTGCAGAATAATAGGCAAACCGCGACGATTGATAGTATTAGTGGTCAGGCTTTTCATAATGTAACCCTACTTTCATTAAAATTCGTTATTCAAGCACGAGTGAATTTCTCTGTTTAGCCGCCGGGTCGGCCGTCGCCGATGTACACTGGCACTGCTTACAGTAAGCACAATCCATTCATGCGGTGTCTGATTACGAGACCCTTCCCTGATTGTCATTTAACTCACGTTGCTAAAGACACGTTGATTTGCTATTCCATGCATCCCGCTAACTGTATTGCTAATAATGCTATTCCTGTGCCAACAACATAAAACAAAAAATAACTATTAAAATTCATACAATTAGATAACTTTAATGGAAGTGCAACACTTTCAACCCTCCCGTTTTCATTTTCAGAATTATTTGCAAAAAAAGAAATTTTTGCCTTTTGAAAACGTCCCACTGTTAACGAATGCGCAAGGGTGATTGAAAAAGAGGGCGGAGAGGTAATGCCCATTTGCAGGATTGCTATTGTACATTGCGTCGCCCACACTAAAACAACTAAGGGCCATGCAGGCCCTTATTCAGTGATTCCAACTCACAAAAAATTCCCGTACCGGGAGCAGCGAATGCAAACTGGCTTGCAGCCAGTCCCACAGCCCAAGAGAGTAATTTTCGATTAGATTGATCCCGAACCAGGATTTGAGAATATAGAGCACCACCAGCGCCAGCGCCACACACACCATTAAGAAACAGGTAACACAGAGTACCAGCATACCCACCGCAATGGCTTTTTCTTTTGGCGTTAACTGCCGGCGGTTTTTACCAACCAAAAATACCCAATAAAAGCTCCACGGTAAAAACGGCACCTGCATTGTGGTTCTGATGTCGATTGAGTGAATGCGACCGCCACGTAAACCCACTACCCGGCTAAGCGCCATAAGCTGCTCGGTATTAAAGCTATTTGCAATGTCTGGTCCTAATCGGGTTAACAGGCTTTTTAACGCCGGGTCCTGACTCGGATGCAGATTGTATTGTTGCTTTTTTTTACTCATAAGGGGCTACACCGACAAACTGCGTTTGCTAATCAGGCGGATAGCTGCCTTTTCCAACTGCTTGTAAAGCGGAGCAGGTAACAGCCCTAAAATTGCAGTGGCAAGCGTAACCAGGGTTTTAACTGGCTCCTCCCAAACTATACGCACATTGGTTGCAACCGCCCGCATTACATAGCCAATGGCTTTAAACGGATCACCACTTTTTACCGCGCGACGCGCCAGGTATCTGAGTTGATATGCCTGGGCCAACGAGAGCCATGGCTTCACCTGCGCAGGATGACTGTTGAGATGACGCTGCATGCTCGATTGCCAGTTTGAGTAGTTTTGTTCCAGATCACCGGACAGTCCGTCCTGGTTCACCCGGTACAACGTAAGCGGCATACTGATCCCTTCGAACCGCCAATCGGTGTTCAGTGAAATCCGCATCCAGAAGTCATTGTGCTCAGACTGTTTCAAGGTCTCATCAAAATAACAGAAGCGACCTGATTCATGCTTTGCCACAAAAGGCTGAATCGATTCCAGCGCCGCCATGCGGATCACAGCTGCTGAACAGTTCCCAACCGGATTCCGGCACATAACCTGTTTAGTATCCACATTGTGCAAGCGGGGATATTGCCCCAGTCCGGTTTTCTTGCCGTTTTGGTCGATAAATAAAGACGGGCAATAACTTACGCCAATACGTGGATCGCTCAACAAATGCTTTAGGTGCAGCAGCAGTTTCTCGGGCTCATAGCAATCGTCTGGGTCTATTAACGCTATAAACTGTCCTCGTGCACAATGAATACCCACATTACGCGCAGCGGCCAAACCAAGCTGATTTTCGCTTACCAGGCGTATACGTGGATCATGAAATGACCTGATGATCTCCAGTGAATCGTCGGTGCTGCCATCATCGACACAAATCAACTCAAAGTACTCACACGTTTGCTGCAATACCGACTCAATGGCGGCACTAAGGTAATACTGAGCATTAAAAACAGGCATAACAACTGAAACAATAGGCGTTTTCATAGCGGTTGCTCTTTAGTTGATTTGGTTTGAAAAATGACGGGTATCCCTTCGGACACAATGGAATGCACTAGCACACAAAGCAGGCCAATCACACTCGAAATAAGCAGATCAACTGCAAACCCGATAGGCGATGCTGGTGACATCAGCAACAACGAACACACCGTAGACACGGCAAATATCACGCGGGTAACCAGCTCTTTGTAATACGCACCGGTTGCGCGGATTGCCGTTGCATGTGTTTCTATTATCAATGCGGGTATCGCTGTGACACACAGCACGGATACAACCGGAATGGCATCGTTCCATCGGTCGGCGAACAAAATAGGTATGTATACAGGCGCAATAATCGCCTGGGCTAAAAATGCACCGCCTACCAGCCCCGCCATTGCCAATAACCGCATGTTCAGCCTTACCGGCTGACCATTGCGGTGTTGTTGGCATAATTGCGGGTACAGCGCACTGGTGAACGCCTGACTCAGGGTTTGGCTAAGACCAATCCCAGCGCTGCGGGCAAACGCATATACCCCCATCCATTCAGCACTGAGTACCCGGCCAGCGATAAACAAATCGGCCTGTTGGCGAATAGAGCGCACCGCTTCAGTGGTAAATAACTGCGCTGAAGTGGTGAACAAATACCACATGACGGCTGGATCGAATTTGGCGCGAAACGCCGGCACTGGCGCCCGTGAAAAACCGATGACCCACATAACGGCAAATACATATTTACCTGCCACCACAGACCACACGTCTGCACCAACAAACGCAAAGGCAGCCACAGACAGGTTTTCGCCCGTAATACACAAACCATTGCGAAGGCTGAAAAACCGAAAGTTGCTATTCCGTTGAATTAACAGGGTAGTGACACCCACAACAGGAAACAGCAGATAAGTGAATGCCATAGCTTGTATAAGCAGAGAAAGCGTCGGATCGTTGTAAAACAGACCCAACACATAGCCCAACGTGAATTGCAACGCGCATAATGCGCCGCTTAACAACCACTGGAGCGTGATCGCGTTTTCGGCGAAGGTAGTTAACTCGTGGTGTGCACACTGCACAATTTGCGAACCCGCACCAAAACGCATTATAGTGCGGATCACTTCGTGACAGGCCAGGGCCAGCATTGCCTGCCCGTAAGAGACAGCCGGAATATACGCTGCCAATGCAATTAATGTAACCAACCGGGAGACTTTGCCAAATAGCTCGGTACCTAACGACCACGCCACATTGCGCGCCAGTTTATGTTGCAAAGCGGTTTGCAAACCTTGCTTGAACAACAATGCGATCTGGCTCATTCATACTTACCGACTACCTGAAGATAATCAGTTATTACAAGAAACAGACCAACCGAGTTGATACAGGTAAAGGATTGAATTTTTTGATTAATGCAATTTGGAAAGCAGGCTGCAAGCCTGCTTTCAGTTCGATTTTTGCAATATGCGAAGCCCTATTCTTCCCATTGCTGCATTTTGCGATACAGCGTAGAAGGGCTAACTTCCAGCGCGCTTGCGGCTTTAACCACATTATCATCATACAGCGCGATGGCTTGCTGTATAGCTTTGCGTTCCATGAGTGCCAAGGGCTCAATTTCCGGCTTCGTGTGTGGCAAATTCGAATCAAATGAACTTATTGACGGTACATTTGGATCAGTTGAAATGTGTGGAACAGACACCGCCGGAGTAGAGATTTGCTCCCTGGATGTCAGTAAATCATTGAGCATATCTGCCGTAATCATCGGTCCGTCATTCATTACAACACAGCTATGAATCAAATTCTGTAATTGGCGAACATTGCCCGGCCAGCTATAGCGCTTTAGCATATTCTCGGCATCCTGAGTGAAACCAGAGAATTGCTTTTCTTCGTCCTCACTAAAACAATGCAGAAAGTGTCGGGCCAACAATACAACGTCGTCGTCCCGGTCTCTGAGTGAAGGCATTTCAACAGCAATAACATTTAGCCGATAAAACAAATCTTC
>NZ_JBLBUE010000033.1:0-28652 GCF_047290655.1 Alteromonas sp. AMM-1
CAAAACTGTACTAAATAAATCCGGAATCAGTGTTCAAATAATTCCAGAATAAGTGTTCAAGTGTTTCCGGAATCGCTGTTCAGATCCGGCCGGAATATGCAAGTGACGGGAGCCTGCGTGTTAGTGTCCCGCTGACTTGGTCGTTTGTTAGCTGACTACCCAATTAATCAGGCAAGCGCAGATGCCGACAATACTACCTATAACGGCAGCTTTGATACTGCCTAAAAATAAGATAAGACCACTATATCCCTGCTCTGGCCCAATTGTCCGCTTGTGAAGTACATCAATAAGCATAAAGCCATTCCACAAAATATACAGCAAAGCAATTGACGAAAAAGCAAATAGTACAACTGTACTCAGTAATGATTCAGCTAATTCGAAATCATTTCGGCAAAAAAGGACTACTCCGAAGAAGCCAATTAGAAGTGGTATAGATAAGTAGAATGTGACCCCAACACTATCCATAATATTTCGAGTAATTTTTCCATCTTCGAATAAATAAGTAACAAATATAAAAAGCATCGAAATAAGCGTACATATTGCCGCAGCAAATATTACATCATTCATTTGACCTTCCATGTGTCAGCTAACGCCGCCAACAGCGGCCGAGCGCAGCGAGGTCCAGCCAGCTTTGCTGGCGATGCTGCTTGGCCTTGTTAGCTGTGATATTGCTGAACATTTAGTTTCACCATGCCTGAATGATCACGATCAGCAAAGTAATTATGGTTTTTGAGTTTAATTGCTTCAATAGCTGCCTTGGCATCTTCAGATGAGTCTTGGTTGCTTAATAAGACTTCTAATGGTTTCAAAGCCGTTGGCTTCTGTGCAAGCGCGAGAAGTAAACATGCTTGATACCTAACTTTTTTGGATTTGTCTTTCAGTGCTTCAATTGCAAGCTCATAAGCATCTTGGCTGGCAACAGCATATTTAGAGGCATGGTAGACGCAAGAAAGGCGCTCACCCCATTTCTTGGAACTTCTATATTTGGCTAGAAGTAGTCCCGGAAATTCCAGGCCGAGACTACTACTTAACTCTTTAACCGCATCATATTCTGAATCTGATCCTCGGCCATCGAGTAGTGTCAATTTTTCTTCAATATCCATGCTTCACATGACTCAGTTCTGCGAACAGCGAACGGCCAAAGCAGCGAGCGCCGCTTTTTGGCGGCCGCTGCCTTTGCTTGTTAAATGGCATTACCGACATAGGTCTGAATACTCACTAGCACGATGTATAGTAATACCGCTTTGCTGCTCTTTATAAAGAGAACAAGCTTCAACTTTGACTGTGACCACTGGTCTTGATGTAGGACCAGTAAGCTGAACCATCACTTCGGCATTTTCTGCCCCTGTATTGAGATGAACATTATTCGCAAGGAGACCTTTCATTGGAGGTTCATTTGCTTGTCTTTCATCATCCCAAAGCTCCCAAACCTTATTAAAGCTATTAGGTGAAATCTGGACCCAGACGCCTAAGCAATATTCTCGACCTGTGTCATGTACCGGCAAAGGCAAGATACAACGCAGATAAAAATATTCATCATCGCATACGACATAATCATTTGTGTATTTGCAAGTAGATGCCCTTTCTTCTTCATCCATGCAAGCGATATCGTCAGGTAAACGATACGTGAGCTCAACATCATTTGCTGGAACCATTTTTTCACAGCATGGACACTTTACTAATTCCTGCGACATACTTTCCTTTGCCATTTAACGCCGCAAGAAGGGGCAGCCGTTTAGGCGGTCCCTCTTGCTTGCCTTGTTATATTTTCAATATTTTCCAGAAAATTGGTACCTACACCATTGCGTTGAACGTTGCCGTCGGTAATTGGTAAACTTTGTTCGCCTCGCTCTTTGGCTAAATTAAGGCGCACACCAAAGAACAATGCCCGTGACAACCGCAGAATGCGTAGTAAAACCTCAGTTTCTAGATTATGTTTGGGGTGGTCATTACCACCTGTGAGTGTTGCTTTGTCATTGTGCGCCAAAACGAGATCTCGATAGTCTTTTACGTTCAATGATTTCTTGATTTTAGCTATTTCATCTCTATGGCTTTGCAGTTCTTGGTCAATATAGTTAGCGTATTTATTTGCAAGGTTATACTGACTTAGATACTCAAAGGTGACTTCTGGTGTTTTATAATGCACTCCATCGTATAGAAGGCGAGCCAGCGACATTACGATATCGTTGTGTAGTGAACGCTGAATTATTCTGGCCGCCTCCGAGGACAACCCAGAAATGATTTTTATCGTTTCTTGCTCACCATATATTTCATCATAAAAATATACTGCCGTAGTAAGCCTATCTATCTCCACGATAAACCTGTCCAGATCTAGCATTCATTGCTCCGATGCTGACGAAATATAACAGCTTAATATGACTTCAAATGGTGTATATAGTTCTCTCATAACTACCGCAAAGGTTCTTTTAAAACAACCCCATCATTCGAGTAAACAAGGTGCAATGCAAGTCTTATTGCGTCTAATACACCGATACAGGTAATTATTTTTTACTTTATTACAAAGCTCACAACCTTCCCAAACTGAACTCAGCTCTACCGCTTTTTAGCATAAGGTGCTCTTCGCCGTTTTTGATTGCAGGTGATGCGATATTGATCCACTGGTAATACACATTTCGGTGAACCAGGGCGGTTAAACCGCGATGCAGTGTTACATAGGGGCGCGGATTTTCATTGTCAGTTTCATCCACTTCCAGCGGGTGGGTTGACGATAAAATCGCGGAGTGCCCCAGGTTACTCACCACTTCAATGGCGGGGCCTTCGTCGGTATCATGTTGGTGCCATTGTGAAATAACAAAAGGCGCATCCTCAACTTGAACGCGAACCTTTTCCGCGGGGGTTTTAAGAAAATAGTCGTCACCTTCTTTGAGTAACACCCTGGCAAATAGCTTTACCATGCGCTCCCTACCAATAGGACTGCCGTTATACCACCAGCTGCCATCGGCCTTAATTACCATATCAATATCGCCACAAAATGGCGGATGCCATTGATCGAACGGCGGCTCACTATCCAGTTTTTCAATGTCGGTGGTAAGGGTGTGTAAATCCATAGCAACGCTAGCCAATGCACTGTGAATACACCGTATGAAATCAAATTTGCAGATAAATGAAAAGCGAGAATCCCAGTCGTTACTGTAGCAACATAACAATTACAGTGACTTATCTTCCTTAATGAGCGCCAACGGCTGCTTGGGAATAGAAAACAATAACGCACAACACATTATTGAACTGCACAGCATAACAAGACTAACCGGTGCCAATGTGCCGTTAAAAAACACATTACTGATGCCGCCTAACAGCCCACCAATTGAAAACTTAATGGCCGTAGCCAGGGAGGCCGCACTGCCACTATAACGGCGAAAATACGCCATCAGCATTGACGTAATACAGGGTTGAATTAACCCACCACAGCCAATCGCCAGTGCCAGACACGGTATAATTAGCTGCTTATCTGAAACGCCAACTGAAACGAGTAATGTTAAACACCCCAAAATCAGACATTGAAAAAGCGTGCCTACTTTGAACAACGTTTGTGGCTCAACATGTTTAACGGCCTTGCCCACGCAGAGCGTAACCATGATCAGGCACACAACATTCACAGAGAAGTACAAGGGGAATACCCCAACCGGAATAGAAAAATACTCTAAATAGATAAAGGCGGCGTTGGTGATCAGGGTCATCAGTACGCCGGAGCAAAAGCCGCCAGCCAGAATATATCGCGTGGCAATGAGTTTGCCGTCTACCCGGTGCGAAATAACCACTTTAAAGTTACCCAGCCACTGAGTAAAGTTCAGATTGCCCTTGGGTTGATTTGTTTCAGGGATTGCCAGCCACTGCAAGCTAAACAACAACATGCCAAAGCCGAGCAGCGTAAAGAAGATCACCCGCCAACCAAAGTAAACAAGCAACGAGCCCATCAACGGCGCAACTAACGGCGCCAGCATCATCACGGTTATCACCACGGGAATTTTTCTGGCCGCGTCCTGCGGTGGATACACATCGCGCAATAACGCCATGGAGACTACGCCGGCTGCACCGCTCCCCATCCCCTGTAGCGCTCTCAGCCACTGAATTGCCTCTACAGAATTGGCATTTGCAATACTCACTGTAGCCAGCATATAAATAAGTAGCCCGCTGAGTACAATTGGCTTTCTGCCTATTTGATCCGACATAGGACCACCCAGTAGCTGCCCAATTGCCGCGCCAAAGAAAAAAGCCGTTACCGTGTAGTTAAGCGCCGCCATATTCGTATTAAAGTACGACGCCATGGCCGACATAGCGGGTAAATAGAGTTCCATGGAAAACGGGCCTACCGCAATTAAGGCCGAGAGATAAATTACGAAGAATCTGGGTGGGCGCTGATTATACATATTGACCAGACGTTAGCAGTGTTGCCAACTGACTGGCAAATCACGGGTATTATAATAACCCGACTATCTTAGCAGAATTCCCGCCCAGCCATTAACGATAGAAAAGATACCAACTATTTACCCTCTCAATAGTTAACACAATAGTTAAAACCGTTTACAGCACATAGGTTGTAAAAAATAGGTTGTAAAAAATCAGCGGGTTATTCGGATTGCATTACCCTCCAATTCCGGTTAATTTTTTGTTAATCAACAAAATGCACATTATTGCGGCATACACTGCTTTCAAGGATAGAAAATGACTCTCATTCGGCTTTTGTGTTCGGCATGCTTAGCTACCCTTACTTTCCCTGTATTAGTCAGCGCACAGCAGGCTCTGGCAGAGCTGAATCCTGCACCGTCAATTCGCTCGCAGGTTACGCTTACACCGGATCACGTATTACAACCCGGCGTACCAGCTGGCGAACTAAAAGGCCCCTTTGAATTTCAGAGCCAGATATATGCAGGTACCTCAAGACGCTACTGGGTATTTGTACCAGCCCAATACGATGCATCGAACGCTGCCAGCTTATTGGTGTTTCAGGATGGACATCGGGCATCCAATCCCAACGGGTCAATAAGAATACAAACCGTAATGGCAAACCTGATAGCGCAAAAGGCCATGCCGGTAACCATTGGGCTGTTTATTACGCCGGGTAATATGTCGCCCACTTACCCGGACGATTTGGGTTGGAGTAACCCAAACCACCGCTGGCAGGAATACGATGTAGTTAACAATACTTATGCGCGATTTTTAATTGAAGAAATGATCCCGTTATTGGAGCGGGATTACCATTTAACCAATGATCCCAACCAACGGGCCATTGGAGGTACCAGCAGTGGGGCGATTGCCGCATTTACAGCGGCCTGGTTCAGGCCCGATTATTTTAGAAAGGTGTATAGCTCAATCGGCAGCTTTGTATCGATTGGCTATCACCCGACAGAGGCTGGTATGCAAACCGGCGGACAGGATTATCCGGCTTTAATTCGCCGGGAGCCCATTCGCCCCTTACGTATCTTTATGCAGGACGGCATTAACGATCTGGACAACGAATGGGGCAACTGGTTTTTAGCCAATCAACAAATGGCCGCTGCGTTCCGTTACGCCAATAAAGACGCTGATGAGCATGCGCTCCCAGGCCCGCGATACGCACTAAAAACGGTTTGGACAGACGGCGAACATAACGACTCGCACCCCGGCGCGTTATTACCGGAAGGGCTGCGCTGGCTTTGGCATGAATAACAGGTCAACAGCCAATCCATCCAAAACAGATAACACACTGATTACATTAAATTTACTGCACCAAAACAAACAGGTTTTACCAGCCTGATAAAGCGTAAAAATATACGTACAGCCAATTCCAATCACAGTACATTGGTGTAAGATTAAAATTACACCTGAATGATGAGTGCGCGTGCATGAAGCTTAAAGCCAAGTTGGTATCCAGTTACACCGCGATTGGAGTGATTTTCGTTATTGTGAGTTGCTTAACGCTGGGCTGGTTTATTGAAACCGACGCCAAAGCGCAAATATTGCAAACCACTCAGGCTCGGTTAATCAGCGCACGGGATCAAACGGCTCAACAAGTAGAAAGTTACCTTGCTAACGTGCAGTCTCAGGCCGAAACCTTGTCGTTTAACCCTACCACTGTAAATGCGATGGCTGAATTTACTGCCGCGTTCTCGCAAACCAAGGTGTCAAACACTGTCAGTAGCAGTCTCACCAGCTATTACAACAATGATTTTGCAGGAAAATACCGCTCGCTGAATTCAAACAGTAAGTTAAACAGCCAGGTATTACTTCAGTCACTGTCACCACTCGCCCGCCATTTTCAGCAGCAGTACATTGCCGACAACCCCAACCCACTGGGCAATAAAGACGCCCTTACCAGCGATGGTTCAGGCTCTGCTTATGACAACACGCATAAAGCCTATCACGAGGTGTTTAAAGACTACATTGAACACTATGGCTACTACGATATCTTTTTGGTGGACGCCAGCAGCGGCTACGTGGTGTATTCCGCGTTCAAAGAGCTGGATTACGCCACTTCGCTCATTAGTGGTCCTTACGCAAAAAGTGGGCTGGCAAAGGCCTATCGTGGCGCATTAGCACTAAGCAATAGTAAAACCAGCTTTCTCACTGATTTTGAAACCTACCTTCCTTCGTATGATGCCCAGGCGGCGTTTGTTTCTTCCCCAATTACACAAAACGGCAAAACGATTGGCGTGCTGATAATGCAACTGCCACTCGACCGTATTGATAGCATTATGACCCATAATCAGAAATGGGAAGAAGCAGGCTATGGTTTGTCGGGCGAAACCTATCTGGTAGGTGCTGATACCCTGATGCGCTCAAATTCCCGTTTTCTGTTGGAAGATAAAAGTGGTTACCTGGCCACAATGAAATCCATCGGTACCGACAAAACCACACTGAGCGCGATGGATATATTTACCACCTCCATCGGCCTACAGTCGGTAACATCCGACGCGGCTAAAAGTGCTTTGGCGGGCAGTAGTGGTTATGCACTGGTTACCGATTATCGCGGTGTAGAAGTACTCTCGGCCTATAAGCCGCTGGATATAGCAGGGCTAAAATGGGTCATTCTCAGTGAGATCGATTACAGTGAAGCACTGGGATTTATTGAACACTTAAACGAACAAATCGTTTTAAATATTGTGCTGCTCTCGGTGTTTGCGCTATTCATCAGTTTATTGGTTGGCTGGTTTATGGCCCGCCCTGTTATCACTCCCATATCTCAAATGCACGAAACCGTTAAACAACTTAGCTCAGGCGATGGCGATCTTACCATCAGATTACCCGCCAAGGGCAACGACGAACTCTCTGCACTGGCAGGCAGCTTTAACGAATTTATTGAACATTTGGACACCACATTTTCTCAATTACTGGCGTCCATTGTTCGCATGAAACCCATGTCGATAGACGTGACAGAAGTCAACCAAGAACTCATTACTTCGTCTAACAATTTACACAAGCAATCCGACATAGTGCGCGACGAATTAAATAACACACTAAACTCCAGCCAGTTAGTGGCAGATGAAGTGGGTGGAATTCAACAAGCCACGCGCGACACCGAATCCTGCGTAACAGACGGCAGGCAGTTTGTAGACGAAACTATTCATAACATGGACCAACTGGGTGCAACACTTGCCAATGTATCAAGCGCAGTAAACGATTTAAAACACGATGCCGAAAGCATTTCTAAGGTTATCGACGTAATTAACGAAATCGCCGAGAAAACCAACTTACTTGCTTTAAATGCGGCGATTGAGGCCGCACGGGCGGGTGAATCTGGCAGAGGGTTTGCGGTAGTGGCTGATGAAGTGCGAAACCTTGCCAGTCAAACCCGCTCCTCTACCACCAGTGTTGCGGAACTGGTAAATAACATATCGCATAGTACCCAGCATGCCGTAAGCATAATGAACGAGAGCCTGGCGAATGCCCAGGGATGCGTTAAACAGGTAAACGAAACCAAAGAAAGCTGGGCATTGATTGAATCTGCCATTGCCAATATTAATCAGCATGTACTGCAAATTGGCGCGGTTTCCAGACAGCAGCAAACCCAACTGCATGAAGTATCTGAAAACTTTAAGCTAATGGACAAGAGTTTTGATTTAAACCAGCATGCTATTGAACTGAGTGCCAGTATTGGTGAAGACATTACTAAAATGGGTAACAAACTCAAATCCCTTACAGACAACTTCAAGGTATCGAATCCATCGCACAGCGTTAAGCGTCGAACGGCATTCCGGGCTGAGTAACCCAGGCTTACATTACCGCGCGTGATATAAGCCTTGATGTGATGAGACGTTATGGTGCTAATGCGCGGTGGTTTTTGAAAGCGTATTTAGCACTATGACGCCCGCTATAATTAGCCCCATTCCTACCACTCCCCAAAAGTCAGGCTTTTGCCCAAAAGCAAACCACGCCACTATTGAAATTGCGACGATACCCAGCCCGGACCAAACCGCATAGGCAACGCCCACAGGAATGGTCTTGAGCGTTAACGATAAGAAATAAAATGCAGCAGCATAGCCCACAATCACCAGGGCTGAAGGGACCCATTTGGTGAATCCTTCGCTTAACTTTAGGTTAGATGTGGCCATGACTTCACAAGCAATGGCAATGCCGAGAAACAACCAGTTTTTCATACAGAAATTAATGAATAAAAGAAAGAAGGCGTGAAGTGTAACCAATACCTTATGCAAATTGCAGTCTTGTATTTACACACAACCTCTGCGCAATACAAACAAAAAACCCGGCACAAGCCGGGTTTTAACTCAGAATGATGTCGCTGAAGTTACAGCTCGCGGATCCAGATATTACGGAAGCTCACGAAATTGTCGTGATCCTGTAACTGAATCGGTGCGCAGCCGTGAGGGATGGTTTTAGGTGCACCAATCCACTCGGTTGTACCCAGAATTTTTGTGTGATTTTGCACCACTACGCCATTATGGATCACGGTAACGTAACCGTGCGACACCAGTTTCTCACCATCGAAGCGAGGCGCGGTAAACAGGATGTCGTACTCCTGCCACTCGCCCGCAGGACGCATGGCATTTACCAATGGAATAGTCTGCTTGTAAACTGAACCAGCCTGACCATTCGGATAAGTAGCATTGTTATAAGAATCCAGTACCTGGATTTCATATTTCTGCTGGAAGAAAATGCCGCTATTGTTGCGCTGCTGCCCTTCCATGCCGTCGACATCAGTAGGTGTTTTCCACTCAACGTGCAATTGCACATCACAGAAATCACGCTTGGTTTTAATATCACCTTTACCCGGCAATACCGTTAACACGCCGTCTTTTACCGTCCACTGAGCGTCGCCGCCTTTCACCGACTCCCACTCACTTAAACCGCTGCCATCGAACAATACGATAGCATCAGACGGCACGCCATTGGCTGGCGCACTAACCACTTCGGGAACCGGCTCCCACACTTCGGTTTTTTGCGCCTGTTGCCAGGGTTCGAGAGCTTGCCCCTGTGCCACTGCAAATCCTGCAGTGCCCAACGCACACAGGGCAAGCGTACCTTTTACTGACCAGTTTAATTGCATAATTAAGGTCCTGTTATTCTTTAGTGTCTGAAAAGGGTGAATGCAAACCTGAGCTTAAGTAGCCCAGGCGCGATCACCTTTCTGATACGGCATGTCGCCATCGTATTTGCCCGGAATACTCACATAACGCAGCGCCTGTGTAGCACCCACTTCGGACGTAAAGAAGCAGAATAATGTTAGCTGTTTCATTAACGTGAAGTAATGCGGAACCGGCCCTTTGTCTTCCATATTGCGGTGACTAGGCTTCTGATGCACAGCCCAACCCAGCCCCACTTTCTCGTCCTGTGCCTTGGCGATAGAATCAAGTTTAGTCAATAACTCATGACGTTGCGTAGCAGACAGCAGCAAGAAAGGTTTACTGAACGCCGCTTTACTCTCCACATCAATGGCTTTCAGACCCTGACGGAACTCAGCCTGCTCAGGTGGTGTGTAACAGTCGGCAACCAAACCCACCATGGTATCACCCACATTGGCCTTTTTAGCACCAGGCGTAGCCGTAGCCGGAAGAATGGTTTCACCAATTTCGTTTAACAGGCTAATGTCTTCGGCAGTAAACCCGGCCGCTTTAGCACTGGTTGCATCGGGTACTTTGTCCCATGCAAAGGCATCGGCACCCACCATGGCTACCCCGGTGGCAGCCGTGATCAGTTTTAATATGTCACGACGTTCCATTACAGATTCCTCTTTTTCAGTTCTTCTACGGCATAGCTTGCAGCACGCGCAGTTAATGCCAAATAAGTAAGAGAAGGGTTTACACACGACGCAGAAGTCATACACGCACCGTCGGTCATGAATACGTTTGGCGCATCCCATACCTGGTTAAACTTGTTAGTAACCGAGGTCTTAGGATCGCGGCCCATACGTGCACCGCCCATTTCATGGATACCCATGCCCGGGGCATAGTCACCTTCATAGCCGTTTACGTTCTTCAAGCCCGCACGTTCGAACATTTCTACGGCATCGTCTTTCATGTCTTTACGCATGGCGATTTCGTTTTCTTTGATCTCCACGTCCATTTCCAGTACTGGCAAGCCCCATTTATCCTTCTTGTCTTTATTCAGGTAAATACGGTTGTCGTGGTGTGGCAGCATTTCACCAAAGGCCGTCATACCAATGCGCCAGGTACCCGGCTCGGTAATAGCATCTTTTAAGCCTGCACCAATGCCCATTTCAGCGATATTGCGGTTCCAGCCATCGCGACTTGCGCTACCCTGATAACCGAAGCCACGCAGGTAGTTACGCTTGTCGTCATGCCAGTTGCGGAAACGCGGAATGTAGAAGCCCGACGGACGACGACCGTAATAGTATTTGTCGTCGAAGCCTTCTACTTCAGCACTGGCGCCCACGCGGAAGTGGTGATCCATAATATTATGGCCCAACTCACCGCTGCTGCTACCCAAACCACCTTCCCATACATCAGTTGCTGAGTTCATTAGCATCCATGTTGAGTTAAGTGCTGACGCGTTCAGGAACACAATTTTGCTCTTAAATACGTAAGTCTGATTGGTTTCTGAATCCAGAATTTCCACACCGGTAGCGCGCTTCTTGTCTTTGTCGTAAAGCACACGGGTAACAATAGAGAATGGACGCAGTGTCAGGTTACCGGTTTTCATTGCCAGCGGCAGCGTTGACGATTGTGTACTGAAATAGCCACCAAACGGGCAACCCAGCCAGCACTTATTACGGTACTGACAGTTCACCCGGTTTTGCTCTGGCTTAGGTTCAGTAATGTTAGCTGAACGACCATGAATAAGGTGACGCGTACCACCGAATGCTTTTTGCAAGCGCCGAGCGACTTCTTTTTCCACTACGTTCAGAGGAATTGGCGGCAGGAACTGGCCATCTGGTAACACGTCCAAACCGTCACGGCTGCCGCTGATCCCAGCGAAACGCTCTACGTAATCGTACCAGGGGGCCAGATCTTCGTAGCGAATGGGCCAGTCAACCGCAATGCCTTCTTTGGCGTTAGCCAGGAAGTCTTCTTCATTTAAGCGATAGCTTTGACGACCCCACAGCAATGAGCGTCCGCCCACGTGATAACCGCGGTACCAGTCGAAACGTTTTTTCTCGACATAGGGAGAGTCCTGATGACTGGCCCACATGCCATTAGTCGATTCATTCAACGGATAATCGCGTTGAATAACCGGCTCTTCCTGCTTGCGCTTTTGCGTTGGCAGGTCGCGGTGCGGATAATTCCAGGCTTCTTTGTGCGCGTTGGTATAATCCTTTATGTGTTCAATATTGCGTCCGCGCTCCAGCATCAGTACTTTCAGGCCTTTTTCGGTCAGCTCTTTTGCTGCCATGCCACCACTGATCCCTGAACCGACAACAATCGCATCGTATTCGTTGTTCGCCATTACATCTCCCCTCTAATTCTGTGCCTAATAATCGACAGGGTAATTGCTATTTTTTAAACATCACAAATATCAATGGCCTGGCGCAACGAGGCGATTTGGCCGCTGATATCAGACGGTGTGGGTATAAACTCTTGCGCCACGTAGCCGGTAAAACCAGTAGCTACAATGGCTTTAATGATCGCCGGGTAATACAACTCCTGGGTATCATCAATTTCGTGTCTGCCAGGAACCCCGGCAGTGTGGTAGTGACCAAAATAAGCGTGGTTATCCTGAATAGTACGGATAATGTCACCCTCACTGATTTGCATGTGATAGATGTCATATAACAATTTAAAATTGTCGGAGCCTAATCGGTCACACAACGCAATGCCCCACGCGGAGTTATCTGCAAAATAATCCGGATGATTCACCTTGCTGTTAAACAGCTCCATTTGTAGCACTACGCCGCGCTTCTCAGCGTGCCCTAATACTTGCTTCAGTCCTTTTTCAGCATGGATTAACCCTTCTTCCGGTGTTTTCCCACGCTTGTTACCACTGAAACAGATTAAGTTCGTGTAACCGGCATCTGCCACTTTGTCTATATGCGCGGTGTAGCGCGTAATTAGCGCATCGTGGAACTGCGGATCTGCCCAGCCATCAGTCAGGTTAAGCTCTGCGCCATTACACATAGAGCTGTCTACACCATATTGTTTAAGTGTAGCCCAGTCTTCCGGCCCCACTAAATCAATGGCGTTAAACCCAAGTAACTTAACTACCTGACACAGCTCCTCGATAGACAGCTTGCCGTAAGTCCAGCGACTCACTGAATGATTCACCGCCCCTTTCAGAGGACTACTTGGCTTTACATTGCCCAGTTGCGCCAGTGCATTGCCCGTCAGCGTTGCACCGGTTACGCCTACCACCAGTTGCTTGAGCAACGAGCGGCGGGTTACATCATTGGCCAGCGAATCCATTGGCTTAGTCATTGGCTTCTACCTTTTCGCCTTTAAACAGCAGTACAAAAATTACCAGTACCACCAGCGCAAATCCTGCCGGGAAGTACCAAATTGGCGCCCAATCGTGACCTGCATTGGTAACATAAGAATCAGTAACCTGACCGGCTACCCAGAAACCCACCAGCATACCTACACCGTAAGTCGCCAGGGTAATAAGGCCTTGAGCCGCGCTCTTACACTGTTCTGTGGCTTTCGCGTTGGTGTAGATTTGTCCTGACACGAAGAAGAAGTCGTAACAAATACCGTGCAGTGCAATACCTACGATCAGCAGCATCACGCCACCGTCGGCGTCGCCCAGCGCAAATAACGCATAACGCAACACCCAGGCTGCCATACCCAGCATTAATGTAAGCTTAATACCAAAACGGTTCAGGAACAGCGGCAATGCCAGCATGAACAACACTTCAGAGACCTGACCCAGAGTCATTTTACCTGTGGCATTTTCTACACCGATCTCGGTTAAGAACGGGTTAGCATTCTGGTAATAAAACGCCAGCGGAATACAAATCAGTACGCTCGATAAGAAGAACACCAGGAAGTTTTTGTCTTTCAGCAGTGACAGTGCATCAAGGCCCAGCAGTTCACCTAAGCCAGAGGCTTGTTTGCCTTTTGAGGCTGGTGGCGTAGCAGGCAGTGTAAAGCTGTATACACCCAGCGCAGCAGACGCAATGGCGCACAGCATAAAGGTGTTACGCAGCATGCCGTCGGCAATGGCTTGTTGAGAGTCCCAGGAAAACACATAGCTGATCACCAGACCGGCAACAATCCAGCCAATGGTGCCCCATACGCGGATTTTGCCGAATTCTTTGGTTGGGTCTTTCATTTGACCAAACGACACGGAGTTAACCAGCGCCAGGGTTGGCATATAGGCAATCATGTAGCCCAGTACATAAGGGTAGAAGCTTGCGAAGTCACCAGACTGGTACATCAAATACATCAGCACTGCGCCCACTAAGTGCAAAATACCCAGAATGCGCTCGGCGTTAAAAAAACGATCTGCAATCAAGCCAATAATGAACGGCGCAATAATCGCCCCCCAAGATTGGGTAGAAAACGCCATACCAATTTCACCGCCAGTTGCACCCAGCGTACCGCCAAGGAATGTCCCCAATGTGACAAACCATCCACCCCAGATAAAAAACTGGAGAAACATCATTACGCTTAGCCGTATTGTTATTGTGTTCATAGGCTTACCGCCAATTCCTTCGTTATGGTTATGGTTAGTGTTGTTAGTTGTCTAATCCAAGTATGCGACGATTGCGCGTGTCGCTACTGGTGGCGCCAGCAAAATCATCAAAGGCATGGGTAGCACGCTGAATGATGTGACTGGCAATGAAACGTGCACCTTCCGCAGCTCCCTGATTGGAATCTTTAAGACAGCATTCCCACTCGAGCACCGCCCAGCCCTCAAACCCGTATTGGGTTAGCTTGCTGAAGATACCTTTAAAATCGACCTGTCCATCACCCAATGAGCGGAAACGCCCAGGACGGTTTACCCAATCCTCGTAACCGCCGTACACACCGGAGCGACCCGTTGGGTTAAATTCGGCGTCTTTAACGTGGAACATCTTAATGCGATCGTGATAACGATCGATGAAGTCCAGGTAATCCAGTTGTTGCAGCACATAGTGGCTCGGGTCGAACAGAATGTTCGCACGTGGGTGGTTATCAACGGCTTTCAGGAAACGCTCAAACGTTGCGCCGTCGTGAATATCTTCGCCCGGGTGGATCTCGTAGCACACGTCCACGCCTGCTTCGTCGAAGGCATCCAGAATGGGCAACCAACGCTTTGCCAGCTCTGCAAAACCTTGTTCAACCAGACCTGCAGGACGCTGTGGCCACGGGTAAACAAGATGCCACATCAATGCACCAGAGAAGGTAGCATGGGCTTTCAGGCCCAGACGTTGACTGGCCTTTGCCGCGCATTTCAATTGATTAATAGCCCACTCGGTACGGGCTTTGGGATTGCCGTGTAAGTGCTTAGGCGCAAAGTTGTCGAATAATTCGTCGTATGCAGGATGCACTGCCACCAATTGACCTTGAAGGTGCGTGGATAACTCAGTAATTTCTACGCCCGCCTTGCGGCAAGTTGCCAGAATCTCATCACAGTATTCCTGACTTTCCGCGGCGCGCTCCAAATCAAAAATCGCCGGGTCGCTGGTAGGCACCTGGATGCCCTTGTAACCTAAATCTGCTGCCCAGGCAGCGATGGTGTCCAAGCGGTTAAATGGCGCTTTATCACTTAAAAACTGGGCCAGAAATATTGCTGGGCCTTTTATTGCAGACATTGTGTACTCTCCTGCTTACTTTATGCTTTTCCGATACGAACAAGGCGTATCCATTTACGGTTTTACAGCGACAAAGCCGTCCACTTTTGCTCGCTGTTCTGGCTTTCCAGCATGGTGGCAATAAACGCCATCCCGCGTATACCTTCAGCCAACCCAGGTACGCCGTCTGCCGCACCTTGCTGACCGTTACGGATAGCCTGAGCAAATAAAGTGTACAGATTACCCATGGCTTCTAAGTACCCTTCCGGATGCCCAACCGGAATCCGGCACCGTTTTAATGCTTCTTCACACAATCCGGGCTGTCCCTGACCGCCACGTAAAATGGTCATTGGCGCATCCAGTGAGCGAACAATGAGTGAGTCAGGACGCATCTGGAACCACTCCAATCCGCCTTTATCACCATAAACACGGATTTTCAGGCCGTTTTCTTCGCCTGCAGCCACCTGACTGGCAATCAGCACACCAGAGGCGTTGTTGTCGAACTTCAGGAATGCGGCGCCGTCATCGTCCAGTCGACGACCCGGAATATGCGTGTGCAGATCTGCACACAAGTGAGTTACCTTACTGCCGGTAACAAACTCAGCCATGTTAAAAGCATGCGTTCCAATATCGCCCATGCAGCCACTGCCGCCAGATTGCGCCGGATCGGTTCGCCAACTTGCCTGTTTGTTTTCGCTGGCTTCCAGATTGTTGCTCAGCCAGCCTTGCGGGTATTCCACATAAACTTTGCGAATAGTGCCCAGCTTTCCGGTTGCAACCAGATGACGGGCCTGCCACACCATTGGATAACCAATATAGGTATGCGCTAAGCCCAGTAGCGCGCCAGAACTCGCCAACACAGACTCAAGTGACTTTGCTTCGTCTAAATTAATGGCTAACGGCTTTTCACAAAACACATTAAAACCGGCTTCTAACGCGGCTTTAGTTACCGGCACATGCAAATGATTGGGCGTAACTACTGCAACGGCCTGAATGCGCTTGTCTGCGGGTAACTGCTTTTCACCTTCAATTAAGGCTTCCCAGCTTGGATATGCCCTGTCGGCAGCAATGCACAGCTGAGTGGCGGTTGCCAGATTGTTTTCTGGATTGCGGCTAAATGCCCCGGCGACTAAATCATACTGACCATCTAACCCGGCCGCTGCCCGGTGCACAGCACCAATAAAGGCACCTTGCCCGCCGCCAACCATACCCAGTCGAATCTTCTGCATGTTTGCTCCTGTGTAACACTTACTGCCTGTAGATGTACTGCCTGTTGAAGTAGTGCCTGCACTTATCCGGGTTTTGAATGCACTAATAACCCGGCGTACCTAAGCGGGCTGCTCGCGCACACCCGTGCTCTCCACGCACACTACTCTACACTACATGTACGAAATATGTTAATTTTGTAAAAATGTAACGGATTACATTCGAGTATATCAAGATCGCCTGTCTGATCCAGTCTTAATTTACTTAATTTTTTAACAAATAGTCGAATGAAAACCGATAAAATGCTGCTTAAAACGCCCAAATGGCGGTTTTTTGATGAATTTGTCTTTGCAATCTTTTAACAATTAGCGTAAAAGATGTTATCGGTTACATTTTGCAGTAGAAATATCAGGAGAACAGGTTGTCAACGATTCGTGAAGTGGCAGATAGAGCAGGCGTATCCGTAGCAACGGTGTCACGCACTCTGCAACAACCTGATCGCGTATCACCTAAAACCCGTGTGCGTGTGCAGGAAGCCATTGATCATCTCGGTTACAAACCCAACCTCATGGCGGTGAAATTCCGTTCCGGCAAGACCCAGGTGCTGGTTGCCCTGGTGCCCACTGTTGCCAATGTGTTCTTTGCCCGGGTAATAAAAGGCATGCAGGAAGCCGCTGCATCTCAGGGCTATTCATTGCTGCTTATGAATACTATGGGCAATGACGAAATCGAGCGCAATTGCGCAAAGTTAGTTGATACTTCCCAGGCCGATGGCGTGATCCAATTAAGGGCGTTTAATCCTTTTGCACCGGATCAGTTTCAGTCGGAAGCATTATTACCTATGGTAAACGCCTGTGAAATCGTCGATGACGCTCGTTTCCCAACGGTAACACTGGATAACCGCGCTGCTGCAAAAGCCATGACAGAACATCTTATTTCACTGGGGCATCGCCGTATTGCCATGGTGAAAGGTCCACAGTCGAGCCCACTCACCCGCGACCGGTTAGCAGGCTATGAAGATGCCCTCAAAGCGGCAGGTCTCAGCATCGATGAATCGCTGTTGTGTGCTGGAGACTTTACATTGGCATCGGGGTATCGGGCTGCAACTACCTTACTTAGTTTACCAAACCGCCCCACTGCTATTTTTTGCGAAAACGACGAAATGGCCATGGGCGCGATGCGCAAAGTGCGCGAAGCAGGATTATCGATTCCCGGCGATATCTCTGTAGCCGGCTTCGACAACATCGCTTTTTCTGCTTATGCCGAGCCACCGCTCACAACCATTGCCCAGCCTGCAGAAGAGTTTGGCGAAACGGCAGTGAATTTATTGATTGACGTGCTGAACGGTAAAACCAAGCGCGCCATTAAGGTGATTTTGCCATTTGAAGTAATCACACGACAAAGTACTGGCCCCGCGCCAACAACAGCTAACCTATAATAAGGAACGTAACCATGTCTGAACTAACGCTAAATCGCCGCCGTTTTTTGCAATTAGGTGCAACCGGTATGGGGGCGTTGCTGGGTGCAGCAGCGTGTAAACCCGCCGCTACCGTAGCTTCATCTTCTGCCTCTGCGCAGCCTGTTGGCCTGCAGTTGTATACCCTGCGCAGTATGATGGAAAAGAGCGTGGCAGAAACCTTAGCGTTAGTGGCTGAAGTAGGCTACAAAGAAGTGGAACTAGCAGGTTTGTTTGGTAACACCCCTCAACAGTTTGCAGATTTGCTTAAATCAAATGGCCTTACCAGCCCATCTACGCACATTATGCCTCACCTGCTCAGAGCGGATCTGAGCGCCCATTTAGACGCAGCCGAAGCACTGGGTCACAAATACATTGTTGTGCCGTATTTAATGCCTGACGACCGCAAGAGCATTGAAGACTACTACAGCCTGATTGACGAAATGAACATGTGGGGAGAGCAATGTAAACAGCGCGGAATTCAGCTGGCTTACCACAACCACGATTTCGAGTTTCAGGAGCTGGATGGCGAATTACCTTACGATTTGATACTGGATCGTTGCGACAGCGAACTGCTGGTGATGGAACTGGATTTATACTGGACTGTTAAAGCGGGCTTCGACCCGGTGGCTTTGTTCAAACGCCAGCCTGGCCGCTTCAAAATGTGGCATGTTAAAGATTTGGCAGAAGACGGTAGTTTTGCGGATGTGGGTAAAGGCACTATCGATTTCGCTACCATCTTCGCAAATGGCGAACTGGCGGGTATTGAGCACAAGTTCGTAGAGCGCGACCAAACAGACGACCTGGTTCGCACCATTAGCCAGGGCTTCTCTGCGGTTACCACGCTGCAAAGCAAGTAATACCTTTTTCAAAAAACAAACCGACGGTAATGGGTTTTGCCGTCGGTTTTGTTATTTTTAGCGATTACCGCAAATACTACATCATTTTAAATGTGAAAAGATTATGCAGCCCACTCATGGGTTGCCTTCTTCCGTCTTTCATCGGCGGCTGATATTCCCAGCCTTTCAGCGCTTCAATCGACGCTTCTTCAAAGAGTCCCTTTGGGCTGGCATCCACCACTTTGATGTCTACCGGTTTACCGCTCTCATCCACATTGTATTGCAACAGCACCCATCCGTTTTGCAAAATCACACTCGAGGATGTTTTGGTTATCGCGGCATCAGGAAACTCAGGATTTTTGTACTTCAGCAGTGTTGGCTCAGGTGTGACTACCGGCACCGAAGGAGAGGGTCTTGGCGCAGGCCGCGCAATAGTTGTAACTGAGCAGGCAGTAACTAATGTCAGTAAAAAAGCAACTAACAGGTACTTCATGATGTCTTCCTTGAGTGTGTTCATTGTTCAAAAAAGACTCTACCAGACGTTATAAAATACGAAAAGACTTTTTGAGCTGCCAATATCAGGCAGGGTGCAATACCCTGCCCTCAGTTTTTATTGTGTCAGAAAGCGCCTGATCACGTAGTGCAGAATGCCGCCGTGCTGATAGTAGGTAAACTCATTACCGGTATCAATACGCACCTGCAACTCTACGTCCCGGTGATTGCCTTTATCATCGGTAATGGTCATGATGGTCGTCTTTTGACCTGCGCTAACCGCCGCAATAGAAAAGCTTTCGTTGCCGTTAATGTTCAGTGAATCTGCGCTGTCTCCTTCATTAAACTGCAGCGGCAATATCCCCATTCCGATTAGGTTTGAACGGTGAATTCGCTCAAAGCTCTCGGCAATGACTGCGCGTACGCCCATGAGAGCCGGGCCTTTTGCCGCCCAGTCGCGGCTGGAGCCTGTACCATACTCTTTGCCCCCTATTACAATCGCCGGCGTTCCTTCTTCTCTGTAACGCATTGCCGCGTCGTAAATCGACATGGCATCGCCTGAAGGAAAGTGCGTCGTTGCACTACCTGTGGTACCAGGCGCTAATTGGTTCTTTAACCGCACATTTGCGAACGTACCACGCATCATCACCTCATGATTCCCCCGACGAGAACCATAGGAGTTAAAGTCAGCCGGGCTAACACCGAGAGATTGCAGATACTGGCCAGCCGGGCTATCCGGCGCTATAGAGCCCGCAGGCGAAATATGGTCGGTGGTAATAGAGTCGCCCACTTTCACCAAACAACGTGCAGCGTCGATTGCCCCCACCTCATCAGGTTCGGCAGACATGGTTTCGAAAAATGGCGGATGCTTGATATAAGTAGAATCAGGCCAGTCATAAACCGCCGAGTCACTGGTGTCCAAATCAGTCCACACACTGCTGCCCGTGAACACATCGGCATATTTGGCCTTAAATATTTCTCCTGACACGTGCCCAGCAATATACTCCGCAATTTCTTCGCTGCTCGGCCACAGGTCTTTCAAAAACACCGGATTGCCGTCTTTATCCTGACCCAAAGGCGCCTTGGTGATATCGATTTTCATGTTGCCAGCCAGCGCATAGGCAACCACCAATGGCGGAGACGCCAGGTAGTTAGCAGCGACTTCAGGGTGTATACGGCCTTCAAAATTGCGGTTACCCGACAACACCGAGGTAACCGAGAGTTTCGCGCCTTGAATGGCTTTTTCAATGGGTTCAGGCAGTGGACCAGAATTACCGATACAGGTTGTACAGCCGTATCCAACCAGGTTGAATCCAAGCGCTTCCAAATGCGGCATTAAGCCTGCGTCGTCGAGATACTGGGTTACTACCTGAGACCCGGGAGCCAAAGACGTTTTGACCCAGGGTTTACGGGTTAACCCCAGCTCGTTGGCTTTTTTCGCCAGCAGCCCTGCACCAATCAATACCGACGGGTTTGAGGTATTGGTACAACTTGTAATTGCTGCAATGACCACTGCCCCGTCTTCAAGATTGAATGACTCACCGTCAAATTCCACATAGGACGCATGGTTTTCGTCAACGACTGGCGCTGCGCCCCCCTCAGCGACAAACTCGTTTGCCTGAGTGACGTCTGTGATGTCAATTTGCTCTGACAACCAACGTTCGTATGCACTGGCGGCTTGCGCTAATGCAATGCGGTCCTGCGGCCGTTTAGGGCCCGCAACCGAGGGCACTACATCGCCTAAATCCAGTTCCAGGGTTTCATGGTAAGTAGCATCTTTACTGGTGTCGTCATGCCACAAGCCGGCATGTTTGGCGTATGCCTCTACCAGTTTGATTTGCTGCTCATCACGTCCGGTAAGTTGAAGATAATTTAAGGCAACCTGATCTAAAGGAAAAATTCCGCAAGTTGCACCGTATTCAGGCGCCATGTTAGCAATGGTGGCTCGGTCGGCAGTTGTGAGAGACGACAATCCGGGCCCGTAAAATTCTACAAACTTACCCACTACACCGTGGTTGCGAAGTTGCTCAGTAATGGTGAGTACCATATCGGTGGCTGTCACGCCGGGTTTAAGGCTACCCGTTAATCTAAAACCTACGACTTCCGGCAAAAGCATAGTAACCGGTTGCCCTAACATTGCAGCTTCTGCCTCTATACCTCCAACACCCCAGCCAAGAACACCTAAGCCGTTTATCATGGTGGTGTGCGAGTCAGTACCTACCAGGGTGTCAGGGTAGACCATGGTTTCCTGCCCTTGTTTGTTAGCAAATACGCATCGCGCCAGGTATTCCAGATTTACCTGATGGACGATTCCCCGCCCCGGCGGCACTACCTTAAAGTTATCGAATGACGACTGGCCCCATTTTAAAAACTGGTAACGTTCTTTGTTGCGCTGTACTTCAATGGCCGTGTTTTTCTCCAGCGCATCCGGTTGTGCAAAGTGGTCCACCATCACAGAATGGTCAATAACAAGTTCAACCGGATTGAGCGGATTAATGGCCTGAGCATCACCGCCAAGTCGATTTACTGCATCTCGCATAGCGGCTAAATCCACAATGGCAGGCACACCGGTGAAATCCTGCAGAATGACTCTGGCAGGCACAAACGCTATTTCATGCTCTTCTGGCTTAGCGGTGTCCCAGGTTGCTACCGTTTCAATATCATTGGCGGTAACAAACTCACTGTCTTCGTGCCGCAGTAGGTTCTCTAATAAAATTTTTATACAAAAAGGCAGGCGCGATAAGTCGTAACGTTCAGACAGCGCATTTAAATTCACTGCGCGATATTGATGGTCACCCACCGTTAACGATGAAAACGATTGGTATTGTGTCATGTTGCAGCATCCTTATATTGGCACAGGCTAATTGCAGACCGCTTCCAACAACCCGATCCTGTCTGCGGAACTAACCCTACAGAGTGCAAAAAGCCGAGCATGAATGAAATTTCACATTATTCCTACGTACCGAGCACGGAAAAAAGTTCACTTCTCATCGTGACATTGCGCCGTTTAGATGCCGCCCAATGATTAATGAAATGTTAATAAATATCGTGCATTCCGTAACTCGCTTAGGTATGCTCGTAGTACAACAATAAGACGTCAGTGTGGAGCAACGGCGCTTAACTGTGGCAGTTTTGCACCCGCTAATCACATCGATTAGCCATCAGGCGGAGTTAAACATGCACCCTCTCGTTGAGAAACTGAGGCTGGAGCCGCACCCGGAGGGTGGGTTTTACCGGCAGATTTATCGGTCAACAACTGAAGTGAGATCGCCAAAGCACGGGTTATCCCGCCCGGCGGTAACACATATTTATTTTTTACTGCTGAAAGGACAGGTTAGCCGGTTTCACCGCGTGCTTCATGATGAAATCTGGAACCACTACAGCGGCGCGCCCTTAACGCTTTATCAACTACATCAGCAACAACTGCATGAAAAGCGCATTGGCGGTAATGATAACGACATGGCAGCTATCGTGCCGGGTGGTCATTTTCAGGCCGCACAAACCACCGGCGACTATTCACTGGTAGGTTGCTCGGTTGCTCCGGGTTTTGATTTTGCGGATTTTAGCTTTATTGACGAACCGTCGGTGCGTCAATGGATAGAACTGGCGCATCCACACTTAAGTAAGTTTCTATAAGTAAGTTTCTATAAGCGGCCCCCTCACCAGCGCGAGGCTTGTGGCCGCTTCTTTTCATTGTGTCTACGCGCTTAGTAAAGCCACGCGTAACTAAACTTCATAAACACGGATTTATCAGTAGTGGTAAGTCCGGTTAATGGGTTTTCTTCAACAGCAGCGCTGGACACGCCCACAAAGAAACGCGTTAGCGGATTGAGTTTATAGGAATACAACAACTGGCCGCCCAAAGTACGTGTGACCGGCTGCACCTCAAAGGTATAGTTGCTCTGGTTGCGATGCGTGTTGTTGTATATGCCAATCAGTCGCACAAACTGTCGGGTATCCAATTGATAGGTGAGTCGCAGATCGGAAATCCGCGCAGTAAATAACGTTGCACCGGCCACATCCAGATTGCTGTATAGCTGCGTGAATCGAACCTGTGTGTGCTTACCTAAATTCACGTCAATCATGGACTCTACAAACAGTTCGTTACCCAGCCGGTTATTGGCAAAGTCTATCTGGTCGCCTTTACTGGCAAAAGTACTTACAAAGAGTGTGGGGTTGGGCCGCGTTTCAACATAAACATTCACGGATTGTTCTTCAAATCTATCGGTATTGCCCGTTACCGCCAGTGTTGACGGGTCACGACGCAGCCCCACTCTTTCGCGCTTTACGGCACCCAGCTCAAGATACGACTGCCACTTTCCGCGAATATTAAATGTAGCTTCCAGCTCGCGCTCTATCAGCTCGCCGTTATCGTTATGCGTGAGATCCCAGTCCCCTTTTAGCTGAATGCGGTTCCACCAGCTCCCTTCGTTCCAGAAATTGTAGCCGCCACCGACCACGGATTTATTAAAATCTGCCTTGGTTTCAAATCCCAGATCGGCGCGAAAACCCGCATCGTTTTCGTAGCGATCAGCGCGGAAGAACCAATCCTGTTCTTCGTGGCGATAATTCACTCGCCAGGCTGTGCCGCTAAATGCCTCGGTTAATCGGGTACGAAGTGCGGTTTCTGAAAAGTCTTCTTTAGTTGTGCAGTCGTCGCCACAAAAATTGAGGTATAAATCATCCGGGTACTGCGTGTTAGACACCACATATTGCGCGCGAATAGTGTCTTGTTGAGTAAGCCGGTATTTTACGTCCAGCCCGTTCACAAAGTTGTGGTAATCACCTGCTTGCCTGAAGGTCGTCACCGACCCCACTGATAAATCATTGTTGTAGTCGAAACGATAGCGAAGTGCGCCATTGAGTGATTCTTCTTCGAGTACCGCCACACCTGAACCAATATTCCCCGGCACAATAAAGGCGGTATTGGCATCGTCGGCCATAAACACGCCAAACGTATGGCGCTCTTTCTGCCCGGTTAGCTTTAAGCCGTAATCCGGAGAGCCAATGTTACGGGTATACACCAGACGTTGATTCGACGAAAAATAGTCGGCATTTTCCACAAAAAATGGGCGCCGCTCATCGAAGAAAAGTGCAAAGGTATTGTTAATGCTCACCTGCGCATCATCGGCTTCTACCTGCGAGAAATCCGGATTGAGCGTTGCCTGCAAAGACATTTCAGGGGTAATACCCCATTTTATGTCCAGCCCCGGTTCGACAACTTCTATGTCATCCCATTGATTCGACGAAAACGGATCGCGACTGCGGCCTTTTCCCAATACCAGAGTAGGTACCAGCGCAAGGTTCTTTCCTTGGGTTGCCTGTTCGAATCCTTTTACGTCGCCAAGCTGACAGAGTGAGCAGGCATCGTTGCGATCCCAGGGAATGTTGGCAATCCGCAAGCGTTCCTCGCGCGGATAGAATCGAATAAATTCCGCTCCCCACAGCTTACTGCGCTCGCCTTCCTCAAAATTCATAATGCGTAGCGGGATAGCCACTTCCACAATATACCCATGGTCATTAATGACACCGGCTGATTCCCAAATCGCATTCCAGCTGTCACTTTCATTCCCGGTCATTTCGTTTTGGATGGCATCGGCCTGCACTCCAAGAGGATTGATAAAGAACTGATACGCCAGCCTACCGTTATTAAAGGTATCCAGTTTGATGCCAACCAGGTCGTCGCTCCATACTTTATCGCGGTCGCGGAAGAATGCGCGGATCTGCTGAGGGTCAGGATCCTCGGCAATAAAGGCAATGTGCAGTGTTTCGCCGTCTTCAAAAAGCTTAACCTGCGTAGCCACAGGTGGAATGGTATTGTTGTATGGCCGGGTTACATATTCCAGCGAAATAACCTGGGCATGCTGCCACTGGGTCTCATTCAGTTTGCCGTCAATGGTTACCTCGCCCTCGATAAAAGGAATATGGGTAACAGTTTGCTGTTCAGTGCCACTGATCAACAGGTCATTGGCAAGTGCCGGATTCAGGCATAGGGCAGCCAGCAACAGCCAGCCTGTACTTCGCAATCTCATCGTTGTGTCTACTGTCTTCAATCCGCGGGCGACTATGCCACAGGAACACAAAATTCCTATGTAATGTCGATAGAGTTTAGAAGACACGCGGCGAATTGTTAAAATTATTAACAATTCGTTACATTAAGCACAATTTCTAGACACTTAGCGGGCGCTGCTGATGCGAAAAGTAATGCCCAACCAGATTTTCCAGGTGCACTATTGAAGCACGATTAACCGGCGCAGGCTGGCTTGTATCGAGCTGATTAAAGCGCCCCATTCCAGCCAGAATGCAATACCAGGACGGGCGCAGGTATACGAGTTCTGAATCAAGATGATCCAACGCGGTTTCGAAGCAGGCACCGCTATCCCACTTTTCCAGCAAATACCGCAGATTGTCAGGCACAACCATATCGTGCCGGCACGCAGTCCAATAGGCTGAATCTATACGGGTGTTCAGGTAATAATGCGCAGCAATGTAATCGCGAATGCCGTCGAACATGCGATTCATTTCGCAGTTGTATTCCTGTTGTGCGCTGGCCAACGGTTTATCCGAGCCAACACCATCCACCAATTGATAAAGCGCGTATTGCACCAGCATAAGCGCCGTCGCCTCCAGGGGTTCAATAAACCCCTGAGCTAAGCCAATCGCAACACAGTTACCTTGCCAGTGCTGCTCTAAGCGTCCAACCTCCATATTCAGATGGCGAGCGGGTATGCCGTCATCAACATTTAACGCCTTGCGCAAGGCCGCTTCGGCTTCGTCGGCAGAACAAAAATCAGCACTGTAGACGTAGCCATTGCCAATTCTGGTAGTCAGTGGAATTTGCCACATCCAGCCGCTATCCATACCAACCGAGCGGGTCTGAGGCGCAATAGGATCATCATTTCCATGCATTGTGGGCAGTGCAACAGCGGCATTGTTGAATAACGTATCACTGTAACGTTTAAACGGCGCGTTCAGCGCTTTTTTCATTAATAAGCCAATAAAGCCAGAGCAGTCTATGTATAAATCCGCACGCAGTTCATCGCCCTGTTCCATGCGTAAGCCGGTGATATGATTGCCCTGCGTGTGTACGTCGGCGACTTTTCCTTCCCGGTGATTTACACCCAGTGTCATGGCGAACGACTTCAGACGCAGGGCTAATTTACTGGCATCAAAATGGTAGGCGTAGTCGATATCCCCGGGTAATTTGCTGCTTTGCGGTGTAACCCGTTTTCGCACCATTTCAGCGGCACTAAAGTAATGTTCAGGCTTTACATCGGCATTTGCCAGGCCGCTTCGCAACTGCTGGCAGCTATTAAAAAACAGCTCGCCGGTGTGTTGATCGAGAGGGGTAAAAAATGGATGGAAGTACTGAGAAAAACGCGCGCTGTTTGTCCAATTGGCGAACTCAATGCCGGTTTTATAGGTAGCATCACAGTCAGGCATCCAGTCTTGCTCCTGCCAGCCCAAATCAGCAAAAAACTGCTTTAGAAATGGCGTTGAACCCTCGCCCACTCCAACGGTGCCAATTTGCGATGACTCAATCAGGGTAATGTGAGTACTAGTGCCCCATTGTTTCGCCAGATACGCCGCACACATCCAGCCGGCGGTACCACCACCAACAATAATAACTGATGCCGGATGTGTTTGATTCATCATTACGACCGTTTAGTTGATTCTCGAACTACCAGCTCTGGCACAAACACTTGTGCCGGAATGGCTTGCTTGTCATTGCCAAGCTTACGAGCCTTCAACGACTGGATCAGTGTGGACGTCGCGCGCTGGGCGATTTTATCAGTAGGCTGGGAAGCCGTTGTTAATGGCGGAAAGGTTTGCCGGGAGAATGGGCTGTTCTCGAACCCGGCAATCGCCAGGGCTTGCGGTACATCCACCCCTCGCATGCGCGCACCGAATAGTGCACCTGCAGCGATCTCATCGTTACAGGCAAACACCGCAGTGGGCTTCTTGGGCAAGCTCAGCAGGGTTTCAATGCTTGTAACCCCGGTACCAAACGAGTAAGTGCCTTCGACCACGAATTCAGGATGTTGTGGCAATCCATGCGCAGCCAACGCGGCAGCGAAGCCTTTTTGACGCTCAATGGTAGAGTTATGCTGCTTTTCACCCGCGATAAAACCAATATCGCGATGCCCCTGTTGAATAAGATGCTCAGTAATTTGGTAAGCCGCCTGGAAGTCGTTAACCAGCACGCAGGGCTGACCGCTCTCAAGCGCTTCGCTGCCCGACAAAATACGCACATAACGCACCCCTTTCTCGTCAAGAGAAGATAGCACTTCTGGCATTTCCGAGAGCGGCGGCGACAGAATCAATCCGGCTAATCTTGCGCTGTCCACCATGCCAAGAATTTCCTGAATGATGTCGCGACTGCTGGCATCACAGGGGTGAATGAGCAATTCGTACCCGTTCGCCCGGCACTCATTTAAAATCCCTTTTTGCATATCGATGATGTAATACGCGTTAGGGTTGTCGTACACGTACCCAAGCACATAGTTGTCGCGCCCGGCCAAATCCCGCGCCGCCTTGTTGGGTTTGTAGTTAAGCAGGTCAATGGCCGCTTGCACCCTGGCCAGCGTGTCGGGCTTAACCGTACCTTCGTTATTTATTACACGAGAGACCGTTTTAATGGATACACCGGCATGTTCGGCAACACTTTTAATTGTGGCAGACATTGCGCCTCCAGATTAAATTTTATCCAAAAATAATTCTTTTTAATTTTTGTGTTTGCAAACGTTAATTTGTTGTTGTAACGTTAACACTCAATGACAGCGTTGTCATCCATTTTTTAAGAAATCTGACGCGTCTGTCATTTTATTTGTGAGTCAAATGACAGCGTTGTCATCCTTCTGAGAACATTCCTTACAAGAACAAGGATTTGAGTGATGAAACAACATAAAATAAATACACTAACTCGCGGGCTGCGTCTCGCCTTCACCGTCGGAGCAATGGCAGCCACTGCAGTACCTTGCGCAATTGCGCAAGAAGGTGCCGATACGACAGAAATCATTGAAGTACGTGGCATTCGTGCCAGTCAGAAAGCCAATATCAATACCAAGCGCTTTTCTGATTCAGTAGTTGATGCCATTACCGCAGAAGACATTGGTAAGTTCCCCGACAAAAACGTGGCGGAGTCTTTATCCCGTATCCCGGGTGTGACTATCGACCGTGACTTTGGTGAAGGTCAGGGTGTGACCATCCGTGGCGTACAGCCAGACCAAAACCTGACATTGGTGAACGGTCAGGCAGTGGGTACTGCGCAGTGGTTCGTGCTGTCAGACGCAACACGTAACTTTAACTTTGAGATCCTGGCATCTGAAATGGTAGCAGGCCTTGAAGTGTATAAATCATCTCAAGCCGACCTGGACGAAGGCGCGCTGGGTGGCACGGTAATTCTGCGTACCCGCAAGCCATTGGATCTGGATGCCAATACGGCACAGGTATCGGTAGAAGCTCAGTACAACGATATTTCTACCGAAACGGATCCATCGCTTTCAGGCCTTTACAGCTGGAAAAACGACGACGGCAC
>NZ_JBLBUE010000034.1:0-28319 GCF_047290655.1 Alteromonas sp. AMM-1
ATATCGTTAACCCAAGTAACACGAGCCCGGGTAAAACAAGCGTGGCAAGACCTGTGATAATTGCAAGGGAGAGATAATCCTGGTCAATCAGCACAGACAAGCCGCCGGGTAAATCAATGTTGTTTTGCTGGCCGCTGGCACGAAAGGATAAAAAGTTAAAAGGCAATGACAAGCACAGAAAAAACAGCGCGCTAGCGGCTAACGACAAGCAAAGTGCGTAATCCTGTTTGTGATAAATACTCAGAGTGTGACCGCACCTTGGGCAAACTGCGCGTTGTTTGTGCTGTAAATGCGGCACATTCACGGTGGCTTCGCATTGTGAGCAAATGAGTTCGCAGGATGAGGTTGTTTCGGACATGATGAGCGCCAACAAACACGTAGATACACAGATTACCTCAGATGAGGGCTTGTTTGTAGTCTGATAGATTGAGAAGGTTGATAATTAACATAAAAAAGGCAGCGATGACGCTGCCTTTTGTGTTCGTTTTTTAATGCCCGGTTTAGTAACTTGCGTTACCAGGTGTACGCGGGAAGGGGATAACGTCACGCACGTTTTGCATACCGGTTACATAAGCAACCAGACGTTCAAAGCCCAAGCCAAATCCGGCGTGTGGTACGGTGCCGTATCGACGCAGATCACGGTACCAACCGTAGTCTTCTTTGCTAAGGCCCATTGCTTCCAGACGGCTGTCAAATACATCCAGGCGTTCTTCGCGCTGCGAGCCGCCAATGATTTCGCCAATGCCCGGTGCCAGCACGTCCATGGCTGCTACGGTCTTGCCATCGTCGTTCAGGCGCATGTAAAACGCTTTAATGTCTTTCGGATAGTTTTGCATGATGATGGGGGCACCAACATGCTCTTCCGCCAGGTAGCGCTCATGCTCACTCGACAGGTCGATTCCCCAACTAACCGGGAATTCAAAGTCTTTGCCGCAGTTTTCCAAAATAGTAATGGCGTCAGTGTAGTTCATGCGAACAAAGTCACTGTTTACCAGTTTTTCCAGGCGGCTAATGGCATCTTTATTGATGCGATCAGCGAAAAAGGCCATGTCATCCGCACGCTCTTCCAACACCGCTTTACACACGTATTTCAGCATGTCTTCCGCTAATTGCGCAATGTCACCTAAATCGGCAAAAGCCACTTCCGGTTCAATCATCCAGAATTCAGCGAGGTGACGGGACGTGTTGCTGTTTTCAGCACGGAAAGTCGGGCCGAACGTATAGATTTTTGACATCGCACAGGCATAGGTTTCACCGTTCAACTGACCTGATACCGTCAGATAAGCTTCACGACCGAAGAAATCCTGGCTGTAATCCACTTTACCTTGATCGGTGGTTGGGATGTTCATCATGTCCAGCGTGGATACGCGGAACAATTCACCCGCACCTTCGGTATCGCTGGCAGTGATAATGGGCGTACTTACCCAAAAATAGCCGCGTTCGTGGAAAAACCGGTGGATCGCCTGTGACAAACAGTTGCGAACGCGGGTTACCGCGCCAATCACATTAGTACGTGGACGCAGGTGCGCGTGTTCACGCAGGTATTCGATACTGTGACGTTTTGCAGCCATTGGGTACGTGTCAGGATTTTCCACCCAACCCACAATGTTTACCTCGACGGCATCTAATTCGAGCGCCTGGCCCTGGCCTTCAGATGCCTTCACAGTGGCAGTAACTGCTAAAGAACAACCCGCCGTCAGGCGTTGTATGTCAGCGTAATTAGGTAACGAATTCAGCGCAATGACCTGCACAGGGTCAAAACAGCTGCCATCATGCAAGGCAATGAACGACAAGCCGGCTTTTGAATCACGACGGGTGCGAACCCAGCCTTTTACAGTTACCGTTTCGCCAACCGCGTACTTACCAGCAAGTACGTCGACAACGGGGGCGTGTGTCATGGTTATTCTCTCCAACAAATAGATTTTGTGCTAAAACGCAAATCATCGCACAGCCCTTGGTTGATTGCATCCAGATTTATTAAACAAAAATCGAAAAATGCCGATATCTACAGTGAATCGGTCAAATTTGTATCGCTGGAATTTACGGTTTGATTGATTTTCGAACAAACAAGGTTGCGAAGAAAAGTGAGAGGCAGTATGGCAGTACAACAGGCTATTCGATTTGGTGAAGATCGCCGCAAGAAATCGCGCGAACAGGATGCGTACTATCGGATCGTCATAACCCTGAATTCCCTGGTGTGGTTGGCGTTGGTGGTATGTCTCATTCTGTTTCATTTTGCACGTCCGGAAATGGTGAGTGGTGTGCAGCAATTCTGGGGGATAGACGGGCGTACCAGCTGGTCACCCGAGTACATGAGCGCATTAATCCGATTACTGCAGGTTTGCCTGGGAGCCAGTTTGCTGACGATGTTCTTACGCTCTCGTCGCAGCCGCAGAAAAGAAGACCATTACGGCGTGAATTTATTTATTTTGGCAGGGATCAGCACGGTTAGTCTGGTGACGATTAATTCTGTGTTACTGGCATAGCAGGTTTTACAACCCGGTAATTTCGGTTCTCAACAATGTGCAAAAGGCTGAGCGGAATCGCTCAGCCTTTTTTGTTTTTCAGCCCACGAAAGCGCTGGTGATCAGTAAGTAGGTATAGCCAATATAAGCGAGCAGGAATGCGCCGCCTTCAAGTCGGTTCAGACGGCCAGGTCCTTTTATTCCGATACAGAAGATAAACAGCGCTACAGAAACCACTAACATAAATAGCGTGTCGCGGTACATAAAACTGCTTTCAACTTCCATAGGCTGGATCACGCCGGCAATGCCCACCACAGCCAGGGTATTGAACATGTTCGAGCCAATCACATTGCCCAGAGCAAGATCGTGCTCGCCCTTTTTAACCGCAATCAGCGATGAAGCCAGTTCGGGTAACGATGTGCCAATGGCAATAATTGTTAAACCAATAATGACATCACTTACGCCAAAAAACGTAGCAATTTCGACCGCACCCCACACCAGGATTCGGGAGCTGATGATCAGTAATAACAGTCCTACTACAAGCCAGATACCATCGCTTTTTAAATTTGCGGGCTTGCTATTGAGTTCTTCGCTGAACTCCTCGGCGAGCGCGTCTTTGTCTCCGCGGATCCCGGTCCAGATACTCCAGGACACCAACAATATAAACAAACCCAATAAAGAAAAGGCGTCGTCCTTAGAGAGGGTGAAATCCAGTAATTGCCAGGCCGCAAAAAAGGTTAGCCCCAGCAAAATGGGCAATTCTTTACGGATAATTTCAGAGCGGACAGCAATAGGGCTAATGAGTGCGGTTATCCCTAAAATCAATGCGATGTTGGCAATGTTCGAACCAAAAGCATTGCCAAGCGCAATACCTGAACTGCCTTCCATTGCAGCAATAACCGACACAATGATTTCGGGTGCTGAGGTGCCAAAACCAATGATCAGCATCCCGATTAACAGTGGTGATAAACCAAAATGACGCGCCACCGATGCTGCGCCGCCAACGAATTTATCGGCGCTCCACAACAACAACGGTAACCCTAAAACAATAGCGACAATCGCTAACAGCATACACACTCCTTCAGTAACGCAGCGCTAGTTATAACGCTAAGAGCAGGATAGTGCATAACCTCTGAATTGTGAACTGCTGATCCGACCAATCAACTCAAATAACGCTATGAAACAAAGCGAAATTGTGGCGTCGGGTAATGAAAGGGGTATTAACGATAGCAGTCGTGACGACAAAAATTATCCGTTTTAGATGTACGTCAGAGTTCGCTAAACTTAATGACTAATTAATCGCTATGCTGCGCATTCAATTGTGTATGTGTTTGGGCATAGCGGCACAATCAGGAAATCTGAACGCAACTATGCACAACACTTTAATTATTACGGACATCGCTGAACAACTCGACCTGCCAGACTTAACGGTATTGACCTTTCAGCAATACCTGCAGGATTACCCTAAACTGAACGAGCCCAAAACGCGCGTGATTAACCTGTGTGACACAGGAAAATACCTGAGTCAGGGGTACTATTGCTCTTTGTTAGCAGAAGCGAGACAGCACCGTGTAATTCCTGGTGTAAACACCATCAACGACTTGCGTCCTGGTCAAAAAGAACTGGAGTCACCCTCCGTTTCAATCAAACCCCAGGAGCGTGAAGCGCTGGAAAGTCTGGGTGGAGAATTATATGTGTGTTTTGGTAAAACGTCTGACGTCCGTTTAAAGCGATTGGCGAAACAGGCGTTTGCTCAGTATCCAAGTCCATTGTTGCAATTGGTATTAAGCAGTGAAGTGTCGGAAGTTCGTTGCAGTGCGGTGGGCCTTAACGAAGTGCCTGAAAGCCTTCAGCCAACGTTCTTTGAGCGATTAAAACAGTTTACCCAACAGCACTGGACCATTAATGCGCGCAACAAGCAGGCTCGCTGGGATATGGCTATTCTGGTTAATCCGGATGAACCTACACCACCCAGCGATAAGCGAGCCATTGCTAACTTTGTGAAAGCCGCTGGTAAAGTGGGCTTTCATGCTGAAGTTGTTACATCGCAAACGATTGGTGATGTTGAACAATACGATGCACTGTTTGTGCGTGAAACAACCGCAATTGACCATCCAACCTATCGCATTGCCCGCGAAGCCGAGCGCGAAGGTGTGGTGGTGATAGACGACACGCAGTCAATTTTGCGTTGCTGTAATAAGGTGTTTTTGCAAGATGCGTTTACCTATAACAAGGTGCCCGCGCCTAAGAGTTTGTTTGTCACCGACGCAGAAGATGCTACCTGTGAAGAATTAATTGCAGAATTAAATCTGCCGTTGATCCTGAAGTTGCCAGAGAGTTCGTTTTCCCGTGGTGTGTACAAAGTAGAAACGAAAGAAGAACTGGTTAAAAAACTCGAAAGCATGCTGAAGGAATCGGCGCTTGTGCTGGTTCAGGAATACATCTTTACTGAGTTTGACTGGCGTATTGGTATGCTGGGTGGTCGCCCTATTTTCGCCTGTAAGTATTTTATGGCGCGTAACCACTGGCAGATTTACAACCACAAAGGCGATAAGGCCGATTCAGGTGGTTTCGTAACCCTGCCCACCTTTGAGGTACCGCGTCAGGTGTTGAAAGCCGCTATCAGTGCTGCGGAAGTGATTGGAGTTGGTTTGTACGGTGTTGACATTAAGCAACGCGGTAACAAGGTTTACGTTATTGAAGTAAACGATAACCCCAACGTGGATTCGGCGGTAGAAGATAAATATCTGGGGCAGGAATTATACTTGTTGATTATGCAGGAATTTGCCAGCCGCTTAGAACGCAGGGGTAGATAATCATGGTTATTTCAGTGGGTCAGTGGCAATTAAGAGCCGGCGCTCTGGGCGATTTAACTAAGCTGGTGGCACTGGAAAATCATTGCTTCAGTAACGACCGGTTGAGCCGACGCAGTTTCCGACACTATCTGACGGCCAAAAATGCAGAACTGGTTGTTGCTGAAATAGACGGCCAGATAGTTGGCTACGGACTGTTGTTACTTCGCCGCGGTACCCTGTTAACCCGTCTTTATTCGTTGGCGGTGCACGAGAGTGCACGAGGCCAGCGGTTGGCGGAAGGTATGCTGTTATGGCTGGAGCAGCGCGCAACCGCACGTGGCAAACGTTATATGCGACTGGAAGTTGCCGAGCATAACAAAGCCGCACAGCGATTGTACGAACGATTAGGCTTCCTGCCGTTTGGTATGTTTGAACATTATTACGAGGACGATACCAACGCTATTCGTATGCAAAAAGCATTGCCGTTAAGCGGACCAGAGAAATCATTACGTCGGTGTCCCTGGTATCAGCAAACTACCTCGTTTACCTGTGGCCCAGCCAGTTTACTGATGGCCATGGCGATGCTGGATCATACGTTGATCCCAAATCAGCGCGATGAGTTCAGCATTTGGCGGGAAGCCAATACCGTTTATATGACAACGGGTCCGGCCGGGACACATCCAATTGGCCTGGCAATGGCGGCGCAAAACAGAGGGTTTGACGTCAAAGTGTACCTGAGCCAAGGCGCGCCCATTTTTATTGACGGAGTGCGCAATGAACACAAACGGCGGACATTGCAGACGGTAGAAGAGAATTTCTTTAACGAAGCTGAACAGCAACAGTTACCGGTGTTCTATTTGGATTGGTTAACCCGTCTGGACAATTATCAGAACATGCAGGATTGTGCGCTGGTGTGTTTGATCAGTACCTATCGGTTCGACCGCAAAAAGGCGCCTCATTGGGTAGTGGTTACGGCTATTGATGATCAGTGCGTATACATCCACGATCCGGATCCGTCTACCCCAGGGGCAATGGATTACCAGCATGTTCCAATTGCCCGGGAAGACTTTATACGTATGGCCAGCTATGGCAAACGTAAAATCAAAGCGGCGCTTGTGTTGCGCCTACAAGCGCAATCACTAGTGTGCAGTGATCTTGATTTGGCTGTTTAACTGACGCAGTTGGTCAACCAGCGACATCAAATCTGTGATATTGCCACGGAACAATGAGTGTTTTGTCAGCATTGCTTTTCCTGAATGACTCAGCTGACCCTGGTTAGCTGGGTCAAACACTGACGTTTCTTTTTCAAGTTCAGCCCACTGAGACAAGCAATTAGCCGGAATAAGGTGGCGCTTGGCAATTAATTTGTCTCTCATTTGCAACAGTTGGCCCATGACTAATGTTTGATTTTTAGGTGTATCGGTCATCTTCATTCTCCTGACATTAACCGCTGTGCCCATAATAAATGGCGGGCTAATGCGGTGATGCTTGAATATTAAACAAAAAATATTGTAAATAGGGTGTAAACCACGCTGGGTAGGTAGTAAATTTAATACCTAACACGCTGTTCAGGTATGGAATGCAACTACCTGGCGGCACGCCTATTTCTCAGTTGAAAGAAGATTTGCAAGTAGTGTGCCTGATGTGCATTATTTTTCACGTAATGCACAGCGTCAGGCAAAAGGCCGCTGCCTGGATGGTTTACGCCTGCGCACAAGTGCTACGCCAGCCCAGGGAAACAGGTAAAGTATGAGGGTGGTTACTAACGCTGAACCCACTGAATCAGGTTGAAGGGGTAGCGAGGGTTCAAATAACTTAAGTACGCTGGTTAAACGCGAGTACTGATTGGGTTGCGCAAAATACCTGACTTGTTCAAAGTAGTTCGCATTCTGCAAATACGCTGCGGCATATTGGGCTTCTTTATACGCTTCAATTACGGTTAGCTTGTGTTTGGCATCGTCTCTTACCAGCGCAGCCGGGTTGCTAAGTAACGCGTTAATCATGTCGTTCACACTGGCATACCCGTGATGGCGGGCAAGCTGTTCATAGTGAGCAACTTCATCGCCGGTAGCGTCAAGGTAGCCATTTAAATACTGCAGGTATTGCTGATTAAGCACAGGTACCTGAAGCGTTGCAATAAACAACATCGCAAACAGTACCTTGTCGATTAACCGCGTTATGATCCCCACAATACTTACCCGTAAAGTTGTTTAAGACTGGTGTAAATAGCCTGCGTCAGCCGTGTTAATTGCGCAGGGGACACAATGTAAGGTGGCATAATGTAAACCAGCTTACCGAAAGGTCTTATCCATACACCCTGCGCGACAAAGCGCTTCTGGATGGCCGCTACATCAACCGGATGTCGTGTTTCCACCACGCCGATAGCGCCCAGGGTTCTGACATCAGCTACACAGGCGAGTTCCCGGCATGGTGCCAGTTCAGCGCGCAATTGACTGCCAATGCTGGCAACCTGTTGTTTCCAGTCTCCCTTAGCAATAATAGACAGGCTTGCGCTGGCAACTGCACATGCCAACGGGTTGCCCATAAAGGTAGGCCCGTGCATAAACACGCCGGGGCTACCTTCACATACGCCCCGGGCAACTTCCTCGGTACATAATGTAGCAGCCAGCGTCATGTAGCCTCCGGTCAGTGCTTTGCCCAGACACATGATATCGGGTGAAATACCCGCGTGATCACAGCCAAACAACTTACCGGTTCTACCAAAGCCTGTTGCAATTTCATCACAGATTAACAGTACGTCGTAGCTATCGCAGAGTTGTCTGCAGCGCTTCAGATATTCAGGATGATACATGCGCATGCCACCTGCACCCTGTACCACGGGTTCCAGAATTAGTGCCGCCAGTTCGTGGTGATGACGTACAAATAATTCTTCCAGCGGCAAAATATCATCTTCGCTAAACGGCTGTCCAAAGCGGGTTTGCGGCGCCGGTGCGAAAATCTGCGGCTGAAGTGTTTTGCTGAACAAACTATGCATGCCGTTAACTGGGTCGCACACCGACATCGCAGCAAAGGTATCGCCATGGTAACCATTACGCGGCGCAATCAGGCGCGATTTTTCCGGCCGTCCCTGACAAGCCCAGTACTGCACTGCCATTTTAATCGCGACCTCTACTGAGACAGAACCTGAGTCCGCCAAAAACACACGCTGCATACCCGATGGCGCCATATCCAGAAGTTGTTTACACACACGAACAGCCGGATCGTGGGTAAGGCCGCCAAACATAATATGGCTAAACGCATCAATTTGTTCATGCGCAGCTTTATTCAGTTCCGGATGGTTATATCCGTGAATCGATGCCCACCAACTGGACATACCATCTACCAGGACTTCCCCACTGGCCAACGAGATTTCTGCGCCCCGGGCACCGTTTACTTCGTAACAGGGCAGCGGGTTAACCGAAGAGGTGTACGGATGCCAGATGTGATGCTTATCAAATTCAATATTGTTTGTATTTTGCACAGTAGTAAAGTATTTAATGTTAATTTGGTTGACAAGGTGCGTTGGCTGCATAGACTAAGCCACCATTAAGTAAGAGTAAAGGATAGGCGATGTCTGTCACACAGCACAATATTGTAAAATCGGCGCAAGGCGCCAGTAATTCTGCGATCCGTCATGACTGGACTCGCGCTGAAGTAGAGGCATTTTATGCAATGCCATTTAATGATTTGCTCTTTCAGGCGCAAATTATTCACCGTCAGCATTTCGATCCAAATGAGGTACAGGTTAGTACCTTACTCTCAATTAAAACGGGAGCTTGCCCGGAAGATTGTAAATATTGTCCGCAAAGCGCCCGCTATGATACTGGCCTTGAAAAAGAGCGCTTGCTGGAAATAGAAAAAGTGATCCAGCGCGCCCGGGAAGCCAAGCAAACTGGCTCTACGCGTTTTTGTATGGGGGCTGCATGGCGTAATCCCAAAGAGCGCGACATGCCGTATCTCACACAAATGGTCGCCGAAGTAAAATCCCTCGGACTGGAAACCTGTATGACATTGGGCATGTTAACCCGGGATCAGGCATTGGCTTTGAAACAGGCCGGGCTGGATTATTACAACCACAACCTGGATACCTCGCCTGAATTTTACGGAGACATTATTACTACCCGCACCTATCAGGACCGGCTGGACACGCTTCAGCATGTGCGCGATGCTGGGATGAATGTGTGCTCTGGCGGTATTGTGGGCATGGGCGAAACTGTTGCTGACCGCGCCGGGCTATTAATGCAACTGGCGAATCTGCCAGAACATCCCCAAAGTGTGCCTATTAACATGCTGGTGAAAGTAGAGGGTACGCCGCTGGATAAACTGGACGACATGGAGCCGTTTGATTTTATTCGCACCATTGCCATTGCCCGTATCATGATGCCAGCTTCGCATGTTCGCTTATCGGCAGGACGTGAAAACATGAACGAGCAAATGCAGGCGCTGTGTTTTATGGCAGGTGCCAATTCTATTTTCTATGGCTGCAAACTGCTGACTACCTCTAATCCGGACACCCATGAAGATGTCATGCTGTTTAAAAAGCTGGGCATTAATACTGAGCGCACCAGGGATTATTCTGACGAAGCCCACGCATTGTTGCTTGAAGAAGCCATGGAACAACAGCAACAGGCCCCGGACGACCTATTTTACGATGCCACGGCAGGCAAAAAAGCAGGTAAGCAAGCCGAGACCGTATAATGGCCTTTGAGTTTATCGACACCCAACTGGCACTGCGTCAGCAGGATGGTTACTACCGACAGCGCACCTGCATTGATTACGAACGCGATGGTGTGATTGCTATTAATGGCAAACATTATCTCAATTTTGGTAGTAATGACTATTTAGGATTGCGCCACGATCAGGGTGTGTTGCAAGCCTGGGTGGAAGGGCTTGCCCAGTTTGGTGGTGGCAGTGGTGCGTCACCATTGGTTACCGGATACAGTGCAGCGCATCGCGAATTGGAGCAGGTACTGGCAGAAGCGCTGAACCGCGATGCCGTGTTGTTGTTCTCGTCGGGCTTTGCGGCTAATCAGGCGCTATGTCAGGCATTGTTTGCGGAGCAGGGCGATATTGTCGCCGACAAATTCATGCATGCTTCGTTTATTGAAGGGGCAACTGCCAGTGCAGCACGTTTACGACGCTTTGCGCACAACGATTATGAACACCTGTCAGCAATACTGGCGAAATCCACTTCTGAGCATCGTCTGATTGCATCTGAAGGGGTATTCAGTATGGATGGCGATTCACCCGATATGGCTCAGTTGGTTGGGCATGCTGAATCCTCGAACAGTTGGCTGATGCTGGATGATGCTCATGCATTTGGTGTAACGGGTAAGTTTGGTTTGGGCAGTATCGACGCCTATCAGCTGTCACAACAACAGTGCCCGGTGGTGATGGGAACCTTTGGCAAAGCTGTTGGGACCGCCGGCGCGTTTATTGCCGGCAGCCATGCACTGATTGATTACCTGGTAAATTATGCGCGTCACTATATCTATTCCACCGCATTTCCACCGGCACAGGCCGTTGCCACGTTACACGCGTTGTCACGGGTAACTCAGGGAAGCGAGCGAGAGAAACTTCACAGCAATATTGCCCATTTCAGAGCAAGAGCGAGGCAGGAAGGCTTGCAATTAATGGATTCCCAGAGCGCAATCCAGCCTGTTGTGGTAGGTTCTCCAACACGCGCTATGGCGTTGTCGGTTGAGCTGGCAAATCGAGGGCTGTGGGTGCCTGCGATGCGTCACCCTACCGTCCCAAAAGGCACCGACAGACTGCGCATTACCCTGAGCGCCAGTCATGCAGAGCGCGATGTCGACGCACTTATCGATGGATTAATGTTGGCCCAGCAACGAGTGCTGTTTAATAACGACTGCTCAGAAATTAACGGGTAACCGCATGGCACTGATCGAACCCGTAACTTCACCTCAGCGTTGTGCCGACAAGCAGGACATTGCTGCGCGTTTTAGCGCGGCCGCGGCAAAATATGATGCCCTGGCAGGGATTCAGCACATTATCGCTGACGCAGCACTATCGCGACTCAGCAAAATGGGTAGTACCGGTAATATCCAGGGAATATCTGCGCTGGATATTGGTTGCGGTACGGGTCGCAATACTGCAAAGCTAATCAATATCTGGCAAGACGTGTGTGGTATGGATTTAGCGCCCGGTATGCTAAAACTGGCACAGGCAAATTATCCCTTTATCCGCTTTGTGCAAGGTGATGCTGAGCAGCTTCCATGGCAATCGAATAGTTTCAATGCCTTGTTTTCTTCGATGGCGCTGCAGTGGTGTGATTCACCGGATAAGGTGATCAGTGAAGTGCACCGGGTATTACAGCCTGGTGGATGTGCAGAGCTGGCTGTTATGGTAGAGGGGTCATTTCCCGAGTTAAACCAGGCAGCCTGCAAAACAGGAATACCGTTGTCGCTTAATACCTTGCCCGCCGCAGAATACTGGCTCGATGTTATTTGCCAGCGGCCCTGGCTTAGCATCAACCAGGAAGTAGTGAATTACACCGACAGATTTAACGACATTATTTCGCTGCTTAAATCGATCAATGGCATTGGTGCAAGCAGTCAAACGGACGCCAGACAACGCGACCCGTTAACGCGCAACAAGTTGCAAGCCGTCAGCCAAGCCATTGCCCAACAGTCTGATGGGACATTATTCAATACCTACCGCATACTGCACGTGAGTCTGGAGAAACCCTTGTGACAAAAGCGTATTTTGTTACCGGTACTGATACCGAAGTGGGCAAAACCTACACCAGTTGTAAAATCCTGCAAGCCTTTACCCGGCATGGCAAAGTTGCGTTGGGTTATAAACCGGTGGCTGCTGGGTGCGAATGGCAAAACAACCAATGGGAAAACGAGGATGCACTGGCGCTGCAAGCTTCATCCAGTTTGCATGTGCCATTAGCCGAGATTAACCCCATAACATTACCTGAACCTATTGCGCCTCACATTGCTGCGCAGCGTCAGGGCAATACAATAAGCGAAAAAGTGATTGTGGATGGCCTACAGTCTTTGCAGCAATATCAGCCCGATATTCTGTTGATGGAAGGCGCGGGAGGTTGGCGGTTACCCCTATCTCAAGAGCGGTTTCTGAGTGATGTGGTAAGAGACCTACAGCTGGAGGTGATTCTGGTAGTGGGCATGCGGCTGGGCTGCTTAAACCATGCATTACTTACCGCCGAGGCAATAATAGCGGATGGATTAACCCTAAAAGGCTGGGTGGCCAATCAACTGTCGGCCAACATGCCTGTGTTTGAAGAAAACCTGGCAACACTGGATGCACTTATGCCGGCACCCAGGCTCGGCCTGGTGCCGTATCGTGATGAACCTGATCTCAGCGGTTTAATTGAGGTACTCGGTTAAATCCTGCTCTGGTTCAATAGCCTGCTTCTGAGCACCACTAAACACAAATCCAGATAAACTGCCTTTCAGAATTAATCGTTGTTCGCTTAATAGCAGTGCTGAGCCTTCGCGAATCGCCAGCACCGGGGTGGAGGGATTGAGCGCTGTGAACTCATACAAGCGATCATCACGGGTTTCGCCGTTATGATTAGGCGGCTGATAGTCGGTGTAGTGCGGGTTTAACTGGCAGGGTAAAAATCCCAGTGCCGCAAAGCTGCGTGGCTCAACGATGGGCATATCGTTGGTAGTACGTATGCTCTGCCCGCAAATATTACTGCCTGCACTCCACCCGATATAGGGCGTACCTGCCGCTACTTTCTCGCGAATTGCCTGCAGTACGGCATTTTCGTATAGCTGGTGAAGTAAGTTAAACGTGTTACCACCACCTACTACTATCGCGCTGGCTGACGTTACCGCTTCAACCGGATCGGCTGCGGTATGAATACCCTGGACTCTGACTTCAGGTAGCGCTTGCTGAACCTTATTTACGTAGTCATCCCAGCCGAGTGTCACGCCTGCATAGGGGATAAACAGCACATCGCGGCAATCCCGAAGGTGTGTCAGTATCATTGGACGCGCGTGGGTAAGGTACGCTTCGTTGCCCATGCGGGAACTCGATAGCATCAGTATGTGATGTGCAGAATGTGTCATAGTCTCTTCCGGTCGAATGCATGTGATTGCCCGGGAAGGATTAACATGATTTTGCGCTCTCCCGGCAACAATGTGCATATTTGGCCAGATACCTTGAGTGTTATCAACCTCTTAATTTGTCATGCTGCATCTACCTGCACAGTCAACGATGAATGCGGCTTACTGGTTTCTGCGGCGACGATAACGATACTTGGGATTGCGCAATGAAATCACCAATAACGCCGCCATAATAATGGAAAACAGGGTATCTGCCTGAAAGACCGTGTCCCCAGTTTTGTCTGCGTCGTGTTCGGCTGGCACTGACGTTTCTGATAAAGACACGTGCGGAGTGCTGATGTAAAACGCCGACGAGGCATTCTCTGAGGCGCTCAGCATCGGCATACCCTGATAGACTTGCCGGTTTAGTGATACGGCCGTAAATGGTGCTGTGGTGGCCTGACAGACGTAGATGGCGGATAGTGCCATAATCATAATGCAAATTTGTTTTTTCATTTTGCAACCTCAAACTGCGAATTATTGTGGTTTAGGGGGTCTTAAACTGTTGTTCGCAAGTTATGGGCCAGACTGCCAGATAACAGCGGTGAGAAAGTGGCAGGTTTACGCTTACACCGTTCAATCGGATGGTTAAACCCGTTCCAAATACCGCCAGGTTGTGGCACTCTTAGCAGCCATTTTTATCTAACTTCAGCCCCGGAGCGAAGTTGGTGTAATCACTGACTTCACATAAAACAAAGAAAGCAAAGTTAATGACCAATTCAACCTTACCTGTTTCAGTACTATTTATTTGCCTTGGCAATATTTGTCGTTCACCTACCGCGGAAGCTGTGTTTCGTCAAAAAGCCGAACAAGCCGGATTAACGTTAACTATCGATTCAGCGGGCACACACGGATATCACATCGGCAGTCCGCCGGATAAGCGTTCCCAGGCAACGGCAGAGGCTCGTGGTTACAGTTTTAAAGGGTTAAAATGCCGTAGAGTGGCCGAAGACGACTTTGAAAAATTTGACCTTATTCTGGCCATGGACAGCGATAATCTGAAAAATCTGAGAGGCATGAGCGACCCTGGTCATCATCACAAAATAAAGCTGTTTCTGGACTACGCAGGTTATCAGCACGAAGATGTGCCTGACCCTTATTACGGTGGTAAAAAGGGTTTTGAACTGGTACTGGATTTAATTGAAAGTGCCAGCGACGGATTGATAACGAGTCTGCAATCCCGATGAAACAAGCACCTGCCCAATGGCTGGCAGCGTTGTTTGCCTTTATGCTGTGTGCGGCAGGGTTATTGTTATTTAGTGGTTGGCAGTGGGATTTATCCGTAGACGTGAATCGCCGGATATTGTGGCAATTGCAGTTGCCACTAACGATAACGGCGATGATCACAGGCGCCGCGCTAAGTGTGAGTGGGGCGTCATTGCAGGTGGTGCTTCGCAATCCACTGGCCGATCCCGGGATCATCGGTATTTCCAGCGGCGCGAGCCTGGTAGCGGCATTTGTACTCATTCTGGCGCCAGAAGCCTTGGTGGCGCACTTACCTTATACCTTGCCTGTTGCGTGTTTTAGCGGGGCGTTGTTCTCCACTTGGTTGATTTATCGATTATCGGTAAGAATGCGGGGCGTGAATACCGCTGTGATCCTGGCAGGGATTGCTATTACTACACTCACCAGCGCAATTATGGGCTGGCTGTATTTATTTGCCGATGCGCAATCCATGCGCAACCTTACCTTTTGGATCATGGGCAGTTTACATCAGGCCGACCTATGGGTACTGGCGGTGAGTGCACCCATTATTGTGCTGAGTTTACTGGTTATTGGCCGCAATTCTGGAGCGCTCAATGTACTTTACACTGGTGACATTACAGCCAAAAGTGCCGGCGTGGATCCGGAGAAATTAAAGCTCACCATTATGGTTGCATGTGCCCTGGCCGTGGGCGCAGCAGTGGCTATAGCCGGGTCTATTGCCTTTTTGGGTTTGCTGGTACCGCATTATTTGCGTTTGCTACTTGGCTACGATAACCGCTATTTGTTACCTGCCTGTGCGATGTCCGGTGCAACCATTTTACTGCTGGTGGCGCTCCTGAGTGAGTGGGTAGCATTTGCGGCATTACCTGTTTCTATGGTAACAGCCACCATTGGCGGCCCATTGCTGCTGTTTGCATTGGTAAAAGGGCAACTTAAATGAGCCTTACTATCCAAGCCGAGCACATTTGCCTGTCAGGCCGTTTTAAGCGACTGTCGATACATCATTCAGGTTCAGGCATTGTATGCCTGTTGGGTGCAAATGGCGCGGGTAAAAGCTCATTGCTGGAGGTATTGGCAGGATTAATACCCGCCACCGAGGGTGATGTGTGCTGGAATCATCAGCCGGTTGCCCTCATGAGTCTGATGGAACTCGCCCGAACCCGGGGTTATCTTGCTCAAAAACCCTCTATGCAGTTTGAACTAACCGGCAGAGACTGCTTGCAATTCTTCAATGTCAGTGACTCGGGGGATATTCCTGCATTACTGATTGAAAAGCTGGGTTTGTCTGCGTTACTCGACAAGGCCTACACCCGCATGTCCGGTGGTGAGCAGCAACGCATTTTCATCGCGCGTACGCTTATTCAGGTATGGGAACCACTGATGCAGGGCAACGCATTGCTTATACTGGATGAACCCTTGCAAAGTCTCGATATTCGCCATCAGCTGGCATTAATGCACTGGTTAGCTGATTTAGGAATAAGAGGAAATCAAATAGTCATGAGTTGTCACGACGTTAATATTGCTAATACCTTCGCGGATACGGTATGGTTAGCGCGTTCAGGGGAGTTGCTGGCAAGCGGCCCGGTCGAAGATGTCATGACCCTGAACAATCTGAGGCGAACCTTTGACTGTCAATTTGATTTTCTTGAACGCGAACCGCGCGGCGTTTTTGTACCCGTTTCGGTATAGCCTGATTCATCAGGTAAGCCCATTTTCTGAATTTTCCCGTTTTTTATGAGGTGCTAAGTGAACAATTGGCAACCAGACAGTTGGCGAAGCAAGCCAATTCTGCAACAGCCAGAATACGACGATAAGGCCGAACTGGCCCAGGTAGAGAAGACCCTAAGCAGCTATCCTCCATTGGTATTTGCCGCTGAAGCGCGCGAGTTGCGCCGTCAGCTTGGTCAGGTATGTGAAGGTAAGGGCTTTTTACTGCAAGGGGGCGACTGCGCCGAGTCGTTTAGCGAGTTTAATGCACCGAAAATTCGCGACACCTTTAAAGTGTTACTGCAAATGGCTATTGTTATGACCTTTGCGGGCCGTTGTCCGGTAACGAAAGTGGCCCGAATGGCGGGGCAGTATGCCAAGCCGCGTTCGTCAGACTATGAAACCAAAGACGGTATTACTCTGCCAAGCTATCGCGGCGATATTATCAATAGCTTCGAGTTTTCAGAGGCCGCGCGCCGCCCTGATCCAAAGCGGTTAATTGAAGCGTACCACCGCAGTTCTGCCACACTTAACCTGTTGCGCGCTTTTGCTCAGGGCGGGTTAGCCGATTTACATGAAGTAAACCGCTGGAACATGGCTTTTGTGGAAAATAATCCACTGAAAGATAAATATCTGGATATTGCGCGTCGTATTCAGGACAGCCTCGAGTTTATGGATGTGATTGGTATTAATTCCACTAACACGCCAACTTTGCACGAAACGTCTTTGTTTACTTCGCATGAAGCCTTGTTGCTGAATTACGAAGAAGCGCTTACGCGTGTTGATACACTCACTGGCAAGCCATACGATTGTTCGGCGCACATGGTGTGGATTGGTGAGCGTACCCGTCAGTTGGACCATGCGCATATTGAATTCTTCCGCGGTATTCACAACCCGATTGGGGTGAAAGTGGGTCCGTCGATGGCAGAAGATGAGCTGATTCGCCTGATAGACGCACTTAACCCAACGAATGATCCAGGGCGTTTGACCTTGATCACGCGCATGGGTGCTGACAAACTGGAAGCCAACTTACCGCGTTTATTACGCCGTGTGAAAGCAGAAGGTCGCAATGTAGTATGGAGTTCAGACCCCATGCACGGTAATACCTTTAGTGCTTCCAGTGGTTACAAAACCCGCAACTTCGACGCTATTTTAAGTGAAATACGTCAGTTCTTCTCGGCTCATGAGGCGGAAGGAACCTATGCTGGTGGTATTCACCTGGAGATGACGGGGCAGCATGTAACCGAGTGTACCGGTGGCGCTTACCAGATTGGCGATGACGATCTGGCTGAAGCTTATAAAACCCAGTGTGATCCGCGTTTGAATGCCGATCAGGTACTGGAAATGGCGTTCCTGGTGTCAGAACACCTGCGAATCAAGTAATTCAGAAACACCCTTCATTTATTCAAAGGGCGCAGCGAGGCAATCGTTGCGCTCTTCTTCACTTAATATACCCGTAAAGATAGTGGCTCTTCGCAAACGCGTGGTTGTACTGTCATTGGCTGTCATTGCAGCAATAAACCGCTCATTATTGGGAAATTCGGCCAGAATTGCCTGCCAGTGCAAATAACTGCCATAGCCCATTAATTTGTCTTGGTAACGCCGATTTAACCGTTCGGTTACCGTATCCATGAGTTCAGGCTTTGCCAGTACTTTTTGGGCAATACACAAATGCAATTGCTGACTTTGCTGATCGATGCGCTGATGTTGCTGGCGTTTGCGCTGATAAACCAAAATAAACCCCGTTAATCGTTGTCGATGAGTGGCGTGAGCATGGATTCCATGCCATTGAGCTTAATCTCATACATCAGGGCGAGTTGTTGGCCCAGTTTGCCTTCCGGAAACCCTTGTTTGGCAAACCAAACCAAATAGGGTTCTGGCAAATGGATCAGTTTTCTGCCTGCATATTTACCAAAAGGCATGATTTGATTAATGGTGAGTTTAAGTTGTTGCGGATCCATTAGCGATTTGCCTGTTTTTGTTGTGCCTGCCATAAACCGGCATAAATCCCCTGACGAGACAGTAATTCACTGTGCGTACCTTGCTCAACAATTTGACCTTGCTGCATTACCAGTATGTTGTCGGCATCGATAATGGTTGACAGTCTGTGTGCTATTACCAGACTGGTGTGACCTTGAGCTACTTCACGCAGGGCGGTTAAAATGGCCTGCTCTGACTGACTATCCAGTGAGGAGGTTGCTTCATCGAACACCATAATGGCAGGGCGTTTTAGTATTGCGCGGGCTATAGCAACACGTTGTTTTTCACCGCCAGAGAGTTTTAAGCCGCGCTCGCCAACCTGCGTGTGAATACCATCCGGCAAACTGGCAATAAAATATTCAAGGTGGGCGAGTCGAATTGCCTGCTGAATGTCTTCTTCGCTGGCTGTGGGGCGGCCATAGCGAATATTTTCCCCCAGGGTATCGTTAAACAACACGGTGTCCTGCGGCACAATGCCAATATGCTTGCGTAAACTGTGCTGGGTAACTTCGCTGATATCCTGTCCGTCAATTCGCACTGCGCCTGAAACTGGGTCGTAAAACCGAAACAACAGTTTTACCAGGGTGGATTTACCCGCACCACTTTCGCCTACCACGGCGACTTTGGTACCGGGCTCAATAGTAAAACTCACGTGATTTAAAATACGTCGCTCGGGGCGATAATAAAAACTCACGTTGTCGAAATGAATTCGACCCTGTTGGATGTTAAGCTCGCTGGCGGAATCGGTATCGGCAACCAAAGGTACCGTGCCCAGTAAATTAAACAGGTTTTCAATATTGGCCAGCGAACCGCGAATTTCCCGGTAAACAAAACCCAGAAAATTTAATGGCATAAAAATCTGCATGGTGAAAGCATTAATCAGTACAAAATCACCAATGGTCATGTTCCCGCGACTCACCTCTAATGCCGCCAACAGCATCATTGCGGTCATTGATGCGGCAATGATAAACGCCTGTCCCCCGTTCAACGCAAACAGCGATAAGCGGTTTTTGCGACGTGCCTGCTCCCAGTTGGCCAGGTTTGAGTCGTATTGACTGGCTTCATACTGCTCGTTATTGAAGTACTTCACAGTTTCGTAATTGAGCAAACTGTCGATGGCGCGGGTGTTGGACGTTGAGTCCGCCAGGTTCGCCTGGCGCACAAACTCGGTTCGCCAGTCGGTGGCTTTCATGGAAAACCACACATAGGCCACTACTGAGCACAGAATGATCATGGCAAAGCTCATACCGTACTGAGTGAGTAAAACGCCTACAACCAGCGCAATCTCTAATATTGTTGGGCCAATATTAAACACCATAAAACGCATTAAAAAACTGATGCCGCTGGTGCCGCGTTCGATATCGCGTGACAGCCCCCCGGTTTGCCTGGACAAATGAAACGTTAAGTCGAGACGGTGCAGGTGTTCAAAAACTTCCAGGCCCACGCGCCGCATGGCGCGCTCCGTTACCCGGCCAAACAGGGTGTCCCGCACTTCTCCCAACAACACATTGATTAAACGCAAAACACCATAGGCGGCAACCAGCGCAATCGGTACAGCAAGCGTAACAATGGGATCATGGTTCAGGTTGTCAACTGTGTGCTTTAGTACAAATGGTAAGCCAATACTGGCAAACTTAGCCGCAACCAGGCACAACATGGCTAGCGCAACGCGTTGCTTGAATTCAAGTAGATAGGGCCACAAACGTGCAAACACATGCCATTGCATGGGCGTGTCGGGGTTAACGGGTAATCGGGTAGGGCGCATGTATTCTTCTGGTTAAAGCGAGGCAGTACATAAAATATCGTTGCAGGCAAAGCGAGTCAAACGCCTTCGGCCACCGGATTTGTTTTAAGTAAGTCCGGAATGCTATTGGTATCAACCGCTGCGCTATGTTACCGTGATGCCATTCTGGTTTAAATACACAGTGTAAAACCTTGCTGCAAGATACCTTTGGCCGACGCTTTTACTACCTGAGACTTTCCATTACTGATGTATGCAACTTTCGATGTCAGTATTGCCTGCCTGATGGATACGAAGGCAAGGCCGAAACGTTCTTGTCGGTAAAAGAAATCGATACCCTGGTGAAAGGCTTTGCGGGTTTGGGGACCTGTAAAATTCGCGTCACCGGTGGCGAACCGACGCTTCGCAAAGATGTCAGCGATATTGTAGCGGCTTGTGCTAGCACGCCGGGTATTCAAAAAGTGGCCATGACCACTCACGGTGGCAAATTGGCCAGCTATGCTAAACAACTGGCGAATGCAGGGTTAAGCCAGGTGAACATTAGCCTGGATAGCCTGGACCCAGCTCAGTTTGCGTTGATTAGTGGCCAGGATAAACTGGCGGCGGTACTCGATGGCGTGAATGAATCCCTGATCCACGGTATGGCGGTAAAGGTAAATACCGTCTTACTCAGGCCTTTCGCTGAATCCCAGTTGAGCACGTTTTTGGCCTGGTTAAAGGATATGCCGGTAACGGTACGCTTTATTGAGCTCATGGAAACCGGTCAGCATAAAGCCTTTTTTAAGTCTCATCACACCAGTGCAGAGCCTTATCTTGCGCGCTTAAAAGCCGAGGGGTGGGAAGTGTTAAAACGCGGGGCAGACGCAGGGCCTGCGGTAGAACTACAACACCCCGATTACGCTGGCCGGATAGGTTTTATTATGCCTTACAGCTCTGATTTTTGTAGTAGCTGTAATCGCTTGCGTGTTACCGCGCTGGGCAAACTTCATTTGTGCCTGTTCAGCGATAACGGCTTGTCGTTGCGTGATTATTTACTACAAGGCGATGTAGCCGGGCTACAGGACTTCATTACAGACAAGCTGGCTGATAAAAAAGTGTCTCACTTTTTACAGGATGGCGTAACCGGCATTACTAAAAACTTATCCATGCTAGGGGGATAGATGGCAATTGCATTGCCTTCCTCGCCGCGCCTGAATTATCGCTTACTGGACGAAACCGACGGCGATTTTTTGTGGGAGCTGGATCAGGACGAAGAGGTAATGCGGTTTCTGAACGGTGGCCGCAAAACAAGCAGAAAAGAAATTAACGATATTTTCATTCCTCGCTTGCTCAGCTACCGCAATGCGCCAGCAGGCTGGGGGTTGTGGCAGGTATCACTCAACGATACCAGCAACAGTGCGATTGGCTGGATTTTAGTCAGGCCCAAAGGCTTTTTCAGCAGTCAAAGAGACGACAGTGTAATAGAACTGGGTTGGCGATTTAAACGCGAAGCGTGGGGCCTGGGATATGCTACTGAAGCGGCGCAAGCCATTATGAAACTCATGCAATCGCTGGGAAGTACGGCTTTTTGCGCTATTGCTTTGCCGCAAAATATGGCGTCTATTCAAATCATGAAAAAGCTGGGAATGACTTATCGCTATTCCGAGCTTTATCAGGATTCGGTGTGGTGTGAGAACGTGGTAGTGTACCAAACGGCTTAGTGTTCCACTCTCGTGTTTCACTGCAGTGTTCCACTCTCGTGTTTCACTGCAGTGTTCCACTCTCGTGTTTCACTGCAGTGTTCCACTCTCGTGATTCACGCTAGTGCTTCACCTCAGACAGGCTGGGTTTATTGAGAGCCTCAACTGGTGCGCCGTACCAGGCAATATTGGCCTTACCAGAGCGTTTAACGTCATAAAGTGCATCATCTGCCTGTTTCATAGCAATGTCAAAATAGGTAGTGTCGATAGCCTGAGGACTTTTTCTGAACATGGTTGCGCCAATACTCACGGTAATATGGTTAAGCGGCCCCTGTTCGGTATTCAGCGTTATTTGCTTAATTTGTTCCAGCATGGTTTGCAAAATTTTTTGGCACACTTCGCTATCCTCGGTGTCCAGATAGATGCCAAATTCTTCGCCGCCTAATCTGGCTACCATGTCGTTGTTGCGAATATTGCGACGTAATACATCGGCCACTTCTTTGAGCACTTTATCGCCAACCGGATGCCCATAGCCATCGTTTAATAGTTTAAAGTTGTCTATGTCAACGATAGCCAGGCCGTGAGGGGCGTTGCTTACTGCTGCTCGTTGTTGGATCTGATCAAAATAGGCCCGTCGATTCATTAAGCCGGTTAACGGGTCAGTTGCTGCAAGGTAAGCCAGTCGCTCTTCGGCTTCGAATCTGGCTTGTTCAACCTCCACCGCTTTAAACAGGTTGGCCAGGGTTTCAGTTAATGGCGTTAAAAACTCAACATCTTGCTGAGTGTAATCTTCCAGCTTGTTTGCCAGTCCAATCATGCCTACTACTCTTCCGTCCCGCTGAATCGGCAATCCCAGAAAGCGCTTAAGTACAGGGTGACCGGAAGGCGTACCTTTGGAGGCTTTGTGCATCATAGGCTTATTGGCCATTACGGGGGAGTTGGAGGTCACTACGTGGCCAAACAAGTTGTTTAAATTAGTAAACCGAAGTTCTCCTTGCTTGAATTTGTTGTATTCGGCTTTCGATGACTCACTCCAGCTCACATCAGAAATGGCATAGATTTGCAAACAAGGCACGCCGTTTTCACATTCCATTTTGCCAATAAAACCGTAGGCACTTTCCGCCAGTTCCATTAATTCAGGAAAGATCTGCTCGCAGGCAAGTTGTAAATCCTTCTGTGCCACGAACAGGTTTTGGGCATGATTAATGAAGCCAAATAGCCTGCGCTGTTTTTCCGCATGCAGTTCTGCCAGTTTTTTCTCTGTAATATTGCGATGAGTGGCTGCAAATCGAAGTGCCCTGCCATCCTCATCACGTGTAACTACCTTGCCGTAGGTTTCAACCCATAAATACTGACCTTCAGCGTCGCGGAGCCGGTATTCAATATCAACAACGGCATTTTTACTTTTCAGGCTGTGCTCGATTTGTGATACCAGCTTTTCTTTGTCTGCAGGATGAACTAATTGCATCCAGAACATACTTTGGGTGTCCACACTATCGGGATGTAGTTTTAAGATGTCGCAAATGCGATTGTTTACTCTTAACGAGTCGTTTTCTATATCCCAATCTGATGTCCCCAACCCTGATGCTTCCAGCAGCAAGCGCATTCGCTCGTTGGTATCCATAATTCGGCTTTCAAGGTATTTTTGCTCGGTATTGTTTAACAGTAACCCTTGAATGGCGATAACCGTTTTCCCTTCAAATATCGCGCGAGAAACGAGTTTATACCAGGTTGCCCGGTTACCGGACACTTTAATTCTAAAGTCACATTCGCAAATCTCAGCACCCTGCTGATGGTTTCTTACCGTAAACAAAAAATTATCCGTGTCATCCGGATGAATAACGCTGTCCAGTTTAAACAGCGACACATCCTGCGGAATGGTGATACCCAGCAGTTTACTCATGTTGGCTGACAAATAGGATGTTTGAAAATTGGGACGTAACTGCCAGCGAATGAGTGCTGCTGGCGAATTGTTCAGTAACTGGTGTTCGTCTTCTGTACGGATATTTTTGTAGATCAGTTCGACTTGCTGGCCAACGTGCCGGGCAAAGCCAGTAAGCAGTTTGAGTTCTTTTTCTGACATGGTTCTGCTAACAGAATCAATAACGCAAAACGAGCCGATGGTATGGCTTTGAATAGAAAAGGGGACGCCAGCATAAAATCTTACGCCGTGATCTGCAATTACTGCGGGTTTTTTGCTTGTACGCGGGTCTTGTGTGGTATCGGGAATATATACAAGATCATTGGTTTCAAATACCAGATTGCAAATAGCATCGTGTAATGGCACCTGTTCAACATTTGTCCCTACTCCGGCTTTAATCCATAGGGTGTCATTGTCACTGATACCTAAAAATGCAACGGGCACGTCAAAAAGTGCGGCTATGGATTGCACGTATTGAGTGAGTAATGTTTCGTATTCAGGTCTGTGAAGACCGTACTTCTCGATAAGTGTTTGGTTCATTTTCAATAGTTAACTATGTAAATAAAAAGGCGATGGCCTTAATAACATCGTTTAATAGTCGCCGTTTTTTAACATTGGAACGAGGCTTCAGAACAGCTATGCAGTGCTAAATGTCGCACTAACTTTCAGCAAACAGTTTATTCAAAAGTAGTACAGATTATAAAATTCGCAATAACTTGCGCCGCAGCACTATATAAAAGCGGCAAAGTAAAAAGCAGATAGGGAAGTGGTTAAGTCAGATCTTTAAGCACGTTTTTAACGCGCTGATAACGCTGTTCCTGTTCTTCGGTTAAGCGACCGGATTCAATGGTCTTCAGGCAATTGTGAATTAGTGTGCTGTTGAGTGACTCTTTGGCTTCATCGCTACTGGATTCTTTTAAATTAATCGCCGTGGCCTGTAGCAAGTTAAGCGCAATTGACGGGTTTTTCGGCATAATGGTAAACGCCTGGCGGAAGGTTTCCAGTGCTTTTTTCAAATCGCCGCGCTGATATTGAATTACCGCGTTATTGTTAAGCTCTTTAGGACTGAGTTTAATTTCAGTCTTTTCTGCTTTTTCCTGTTGTACATATTGCAGGAACAAGTCGCTTTGCGCTGGATCGCTGTTACAGCGGCGCTCAATCATATCGAGCATCTTCAGTGCATGGTCCTGAATGCCCACTTCGTGGAATGCCTTGGCTTTATCAAGTAGGCCTTCAATGCTTTCAGTTTCCCACGAGTCATTATTTAACTGGTTAAGGAGGGCTCTGGCATTATCTACCTCATCTTCTAAATAGAGCATGCGGGCGTCGATGACCTTTAACTGGTCGTCAATGTCTGCCTTGGGGAAGCTGCTTTTTAACTGCTTGAGGAATTCGGTAGATTGTTTGATCAGCTTTTTAGTGTGCTCTTCTTCTGCAGTCATCGCAAAGTCGATTCCAGCACGCGCAACATTAAGGTAAATCTCTGGTTTGTCGTGAATAGAGTTCTTGGCAATTTTTACAATCTTTTTGGCTGCCTCAAACTGCGACTCATAATCGTGCGTCAAGCGGGACAGGTTTAGCGCCTTGGCGTGACGATGCAGGTTTCGGGGCGAAATTGCGCTGGCCACCTCCACGCTTTCCAATGCGTCCTCAAATTCGTGATGCTTTATTTGCAGCGCGGCCAGTAAGTCGTAAGCAGCTAGCATGGAATCCTGCTTGAGAGCCAGTTCAATCACCAGCTTTTCGGCTTCTTCGTCTTTATCCAGTGAGATAAAGCTTTTAATCAGCCCCAATTGTGCCCAGGTAAAATTCTGAACATTGATGATGGCCTGGTAAAACTCTTTTGCCTCTTCGTAATGACCGCAAGCGAGTAATAGTTCGCCTTTTAGTTTTAAGGCCAGCGGGAAAAATTCAGAGTTCTTGGGCTCAGTCAGGAAGTTTTCGAGTTCGAGCAGCGCCTTGTCTAACGTGCTTTGTTCAATTAAATGGTACACCGGCTGAAGGGCTTTTTTACGGGTAAGTAAGCGGCCTAAACGTCGATCCAGTTCCCGTACCGTAAACGGCTTGGCCAGAAAATCGTCGGGCTGAAGCTCTACAATACTGTGAACAATATCGGCGGTGGTGTCGGCAGAAATAAAAACAAATGCGGTACTGGGAGGCAGTTCATTATGTTCTTTAAGCTGGTCGTAAAGGAAATATCCGTCCTGCTCATTTTTCAAATCGTAAGAACAAATGATCAAATCATAATGATTGCGGCGAATCGCCGACAGGGCAGTGCTGGCGCGATCGGCGTATTCAATATTCTGAAAACCAAGCTCTTCCAGTGAGTACTTAAGGTAGCCTTTGGCAAGCACCTGATCATCGATCACTAAAACACGTGTTTGTCTGGCCAGCTTTAAGTTCATTACCGCCTTATCCATTTGGTTTAATAATGCTTTATCGGCAATCACGCCGAAAATATTATTAAAACCTGAATAAACAGTTCTGTCACGAAAAACAGGAGAAAGTGTTTGATATAGGGATATAGAAATAGATGGTGGACGCAGCAAGGCTTGAACTTGCGACCCCCGCCTTGTAAGGGCGGTGCTCTCCCAACTGAGCTATGCGTCCGTCTTTTTTGTCTGCCGTACTCGGCAAGTGGGGCGTATTATAGGGAGGCGAGAAAAACTGTCAACAACAAAATTTAAAAAAATAATCGTTTGCCTGAAATATAACCTATAGGGCGTTCGATTGCTGAAAATCCCTTCAATTTGGTGAAATCATCATCAATCTGTTGCTAGGGATTGGTAGGTTGGGGCATTGACTGATAAAATGCGCGCACTTTTTTATTGCAGAGATGAATCATGGCGGTAGTTACCCGATTTGCACCCAGCCCGACAGGCTATCTTCACGTTGGTGGCGCACGAACAGCGCTGTATTCCTGGTTATATGCCAAAAGCCAGGGCGGAGAGTTTGTATTACGTATAGAAGATACTGACATTGAACGTTCAACTGAGGAAGCCAAACAGGCCATTCTGGATGGCATGCAATGGCTAGGGTTAACCTGGGACACGGGCCCGTTTTATCAGACCGAACGTTTTGATCGTTATAAAGCCGTCATTCAAACTATGTTAGATGAAGGTAAAGCATATAAGTGCTTTATGTCGTCGGAAGAGCTGGATGCAATTCGCGAAGGACAAAAAGAGCGCGGCGAAAAACCGCGTTACCCGGGAACCTGGCGCAACCGTACCGATCACCCCGAAGGGCAACCTTATGTGATTCGATTCAAAAACCCACTGGAAGGTTCGGTGGTATTTGAAGATCACGTTCGCGGTCGCATCGAAATCAGCAATAGTGAATTAGATGATTTGATTATTCTGCGCTCAGATGGCACTCCGACATACAATTTCTGTGTGGTAATTGACGATTGGGACATGGGGATTACACATGTTGTGCGTGGTGAAGACCATATAAATAACACTCCCCGCCAAATTAATATTTTAAAGGCGTTAGGTGCGCCGGTACCTGAATACGCACATGTATCTATGATTTTGGGTGACGACGGTAAAAAGTTGTCCAAACGTCATGGTGCAGTAAGTGTGATGCAATATCGGGATGAGGGTTTCCTGCCACAGGCAGTGAAAAACTATCTGGTCCGTTTGGGCTGGTCTCACGGTGATCAGGAAATCTTCACTGAACAGGAAATGATTGAGCTGTTCAGTTTAGATGCGATTGGTCAGTCTGCGTCGGCATTTAATACCGAAAAATTGATTTGGTTGAACCAACACTACATTAAAACCTTGCCAGCGTCTGACGTTGCAGAACATGCCAAATGGCACTTTGAGCAATTGAATGTGGATTTGAGCAATGGTCCTGCATTAGAAGACGTGATTGCTATACAGTGCGAACGCGTTAAAACGCTCAAAGAGCTGGCTGAAATCAGCGTGTATTTTTATCAGGATTTCGACCAGTTCGACGAAAATGCAGCTAAGAAGCATCTTCGCCCGGTCGCGAAAGAGCCATTGGAAGTTGTTCAGCAGCACCTGGAAGCATTAACTGAATGGACACCAGAAACTATTCATCATGCCATTAACAGTGCAGCAGATTCGTTGGGTGTAGGTATGGGTAAGGTTGGCATGCCACTGCGTGTTGCCGCAACGGGCAGCGGTAATTCTCCATCGCTTGATGTGACTTTACATTTGCTGCCAAAAGCAAAAGTTGTTGAGAGAATAAACAAGGCGCTCACTTTTATAGCAAACAGAGAAAATTCCTAAAAAAACCGTTGACAGGAAAACGCCGGATGCCTAGAATGCGCCCCGCTGTCACGGAACAGTCACTGACAAATTTCCGATGATACGGGGCCATAGCTCAGCTGGGAGAGCGCTTGCATGGCATGCAAGAGGTCGGCGGTTCGATCCCGCCTGGCTCCACCAAATTTCTACTCATAGATGTTTTGTTATCTGTGGGGTAGGCCGGAAGCTTAATTGCTTTCAGGACTGAATTTGAGTTTGTAGGTATGAGGTCGCTCGGTTTCGCAGAGCTCACCTCGCCTTACAAAATGTCATCGTCGCATGCGACGATGACAAAAACGTTCTTAGGTTAAGGTCGCTCAGTTACTAAAGTAACTTCGCCTTACAAAAAATCAGCGAAGCGTTGCTTCGCAAAGAAGATTTTTTGTCCCCTTCGTCTAGAGGCCTAGGACACCGCCCTTTCACGGCGGTAACAGGGGTTCGAATCCCCTAGG
>NZ_JBLBUE010000035.1:0-27949 GCF_047290655.1 Alteromonas sp. AMM-1
CCCCATTTATCAGGCGCAATGCCGGATAATGCGCTGCCACGCCCTCATGTGCGGCGTCGAGACCGGCGGTAGTGTCGTGATCGGTAATCGCCAGCACGTCCACTTGCATGTTTTGCGCCCGCATTACCAGCTCCGCAGGCGTTAATTGTCCGTCGGAAAATGTCGTGTGACTGTGTAAGTCAATTTTCATGTATTTTCAAATTTAAGGTTGACACAGTGTGCGTTTTGTTTTCTTCTATAGGCCAAGTATACGGATTGATAGCGCGAATGCCTATCAAACTTCAACGATAACGAATTAAGACAGAATACGACAATGCTTACACAACCCCAAAACAGCCACAATGTGGCAACTATCTGGTGGTGGCACTCCCTTCATTAAACGGGCGGTGTGAGCGTTAGTGCGCAGAATAAACAAGAAAAGGCCCGTTACATACGGGCCTTTTTTTTAATTTTTTTAACCGGAGTAAAGCAATGAGTTTGGCCGAATTAGGCGTCGTACCGGGAAAAGTGGAAACCATTGAACGAACGGCAACCTACATAAACGATCCGCTGGCAGCCTTTGCCGGATTATGTGGCAATCAGCCCCATGCCCTGCTGCTGGAATCCGCTGAAATCGACAGCAAAGACAACCTGCAAAGTTTATTAATGGTAGATGCCGCCCTGCGCTTCGAATGCCGTGGCCAGCAGGTTAACCTGGAAGCGCTCAGCGCAAACGGCAAAGGCATGCTGCCCCTGTTTGCCAATCTCACCATCGCGGGACTGGAATGCAGGGTACACAGTGACACTCAGCTTACGCTTACCTGCTATACCAGCCACGACGAATTAGACGAAGATGCCCGACTCAAATCAGCCAGCGTGTTTGATGTACTTCGCAGTGTTGTTAACCAAATCAAACCTATCCGCGCGCACCACAACGCGGTGTTTCTGGGCGGTGTATTTGCCTACGACCTGTTAGCCACTTTCGAGCAATTACCCAATGTGCCTGAAGGCGACAACGACTGTGCCGACTACGTGTTTTATCTGGCCGAAACCCTCATTACCTTCGACCACCAGACCCGTCAGGCAACCTTACTTGGCAGTGTATTCAGTGGCGCTGAAGTGGCCACCAGCTACTTTGCCATCGCGCAGCGACTGGAGCATCTGGCTGCTGAACTGCAACGGATACCGGCACTGGATTTAACGCCAGTTGAGGTAGTAAATGCCGACCTCAGCGTAGACAAATCCGACGACACATATTGCCAGGACGTGCTTACGTTAAAAGAACACATACTGGCAGGGGACATCTTCCAGGTTGTTCCATCCCGTACTTTTTCATTACCCTGCCCCGCTCCGCTTACTGCCTACGCTGCACTTAAACAACAAAACCCCAGCCCTTATATGTTTTACATGCAAGACAAGGATTTTACGATTTTTGGCGCCTCGCCAGAGTCGGCATTAAAGTATTCGGCACAGAGCAATGTAGTGGAAATCTATCCTATTGCTGGTACGCGTCCTCGTGGCAAGCGCCCCAATGGCGAAATCAATCCGGATCTGGACAGCCGCATCGAGCTTAATTTGCGCGAAGATCAGAAAGAAAAAGCCGAACATTTAATGCTGGTAGACCTGGCCCGTAACGACGTTGCCAAAGTGTCTGAACCCGGCACGCGATACGTGAAAGATCTGCTCAAAGTAGACCGTTACTCGCACGTAATGCATTTGGTTTCACGCGTAGTAGGCAAGTTGCGCAATGATTTGGATGCGCTGCATGCGTATCAGGCGTGTATGAATATGGGCACCCTGGTTGGCGCCCCCAAAGTAAGTGCAGCTAATCTGATCCGCAAAGTTGAACAAAAACGCAGGGGCAGCTACGGCGGCGCAGTGGGCTATTTAAATAATGCCGGTGATATGGACACCTGTATTGTTATCCGTTCCGCATTTGTGAAAAACGGCACCGCTTACATTCAGGCCGGCGCCGGTGTGGTGTACGATTCTGATCCCCAGGCAGAAGCCGACGAAACCCGCAACAAGGCGCAGGCGGTAATTAATGCAGTGAAAAGCGCTATGGTAGTAAAAGGAGTGTCAGCATGAGTCAGCCCGTTACCGTATTCCTGCTCGACAACGTCGACTCCTTTACTTATAACCTGGTAGACGAACTGCGCACCATGGATTTAAAAATCGTGGTGTACCGCAATAACGTGTCGGCGCAATTATTGTTCAATAAAATGCAGACAGCGGCTGAAAGCGGACCGGTTTTACTGTTATTATCACCTGGCCCAGGCGCACCGCATGAAGCGGGATGCATGCCGGAACTGTTATCGCTGGTTCAGGGGCATTTCCCGGTACTGGGAATTTGTTTAGGGCATCAGGCTATAGTGGCACACTACGGTGGCAAAGTAGGTCGGGCTGAAGATGTTATGCACGGTAAATCATCGGCCATAACCCATACCGGCGAAGCCATGTTTGCCGGATTGCCTCAACCGCTGCACGTTGCGCGTTACCACTCGCTGATGGCCACTGAATTACCCGACGATTTAACGGCGTTGGCAACCGTGGGCACCACAGTTATGGCAGTATACCAGGCACAAGACAATATGCTGGGTTTTCAGTTTCACCCTGAGTCTATTTTAACGGCGCAGGGCAGCCAGTTGTTGCTGCAAAGTATTCACTATTTGACCAAAGGGGCCTAATCCCATGGCTGACTACACGGATATCATTGAGAAGCTGTTCGCCGGCCAGCATTTGGCGCAGGCAGAAGCATTCTCAATATTTAATCAGGTGATGCACGGTGAGTTATCTGACGTAAAACTGGCCACTTTGTTAACCGCCCTGAAAATGAACGGCGAATCGCCCAATGAAATCGCTGGCGCAGCCAGCGCGATGGTGTCGAATGCGCGCCCTTTTCCAACGCCTGACTACCCCTTTGGTGAAATTGTGGGCACCGGTGGCGATGGTCATCACACCATCAATATTTCCAGTGCTGCTGCACTGGTGGCGGCTAGCTGCGGTGTTAAAGTAGCCAAACATGGCAACCGCAGCGTATCGAGTAAATCAGGCTCTGCCGACTTTTTTCGCGAGTGTGGCATTAAACTCGATATTACGCCCGACGTAGCACGACAGTGTATCGACAGTACTAACTTCTGTTTTTTGTTTGCGCCGGTTTATCACGCAGGTATGCGCTTTGCAGCACCGGTACGGGCCGAAATAAAAACCCGTACGCTGTTTAATATTCTGGGTCCGTTGGCAAATCCAGCCGGCCCAACCTTCGGCGTATTTGGTGTCTATACCCCATCGTTATTAGAAGTTTACGCGCAAACACTGAATTTATTGGGCCAACAACGCGCTTTAATCGTACACGGTGATGGCCTTGACGAACTGGCGTTGCACGGCCCTACCCAGGTAGTCGAGCTTGAGCATGGTATTACTACTCAATACACATTAACGGCCGATGACTTTGGATTACAAAGTGCGCCGTTAAGCGCCATCGCAGGCGGCGAACCACATGAAAACAAAGCCATGATTGAAGCGGCCCTGTGTGGCAAGGGGCAGGAAGCGCATATTGCCGCCATTGCCATGAACGCGGGAGCACTCATTAAAGTGGCCGGTGCAGCAAATTCGTTTAAGCAAGGCGCCAGCATGGCGCTGGATGCCATGGCCAGTGGTGCACCATTAAAACTGATTAAAAATGTGGCTGAAGTCAGCCAACAGGAAGTCACTGAATGAGCAACGTACTTGCGAAAATTGTAGAACACAAACACGTTGAGTTAGCTGAGCGTATGGCAGCGTTACCGCTGGAAACCGTAAAGGCCAATCTTACGCCGTCTACCAAAAGCCTATTCGACGCACTCTCTGCGCCCAATGCCGGTTTCATTCTTGAGTGCAAGAAAGCCTCTCCGTCGAAAGGGCTGATCCGCGAAAAGTTTGACCTGGATGAAATTCTGGCAGCGTATACGCCCTATGCCGCGGGGATCTCGGTACTCACCGACGAGAAGTACTTTCAGGGTAGCTATGATTACCTGGCGTATGTAACCGAGCGCGTTGAACAACCCGTACTGAACAAGGATTTCTTTGTAAACGAGTATCAGGTTTACCTGGCTCGTTACTACAACGCCGACGCTATTTTACTTATGCTGTCGGTGTTAGACGATGAGACCTATATCCGCTTGGCTGAGCTGGCCAACAGTTTGTCGCTGGATATCCTTACCGAAGTGAGTAACGAAGACGAAATGACGCGTGCAATTGCGTTAAAAGCCAATATCATTGGCATTAACAACCGCAATCTGCGCGACCTGTCAACCGATCTGGCTACCACAGAAAAGCTGGTACCCATGTTAAAAGCTGCCACTCACAACTATGTAGTGATCAGCGAATCCGGTATTTATACTCATCAGGATGTGTTGCGCCTTGCGCCGCTTTGCCAGGGCTTTTTGGTAGGCAGCGCGCTAATGGCTCAGGCAGATTTGAATCTTGCGGTTAAGCAACTGGTGTACGGCAAGGTTAAGGTATGTGGCATGACCCAGCCCGAGCAAACCGCTCACGCGTTTGCCAGTGGCGCCAGTTATTGCGGGTTGATTTTCGCTCCGCATTCCAAGCGCTGCGTTACCCCTGAACAGGCCAAAGCCATTGTTGAACAAACCCCGGGCCGTTATGTTGGGGTATTTGTAAACCAACCAATTGAAATGGTTTTACAGGTTGCGAGTGAGCTGTCTTTAACAGCAGTGCAATTGCACGGTGACGAAGACACGGTTTTTCGTCAGCATTTGCGCAATAGCCTACCCAAAGGCTGCGAGATTTGGCAGGCCATCGGTGTTGCCGGTGAACTCCCCTATCTCATTCACGCGCTGCTGGACGACGACACGCTCGATCGCGTGTTGCTGGACTGCCAGGTGGGCAGCCAAACCGGTGGCACTGGCCAGCAGTTTGACTGGTCGCTCATTCACAGCGAACTGGAACTGGACAAACTTATTATTGCCGGTGGCATTTCACCTGCCAATGTGGCAGATGCACAGGCAACCGGTGCCGACATGGTAGACGTGAATTCGGGCGTTGAAGTAGCGCCCGGCAATAAGTCTGACCAACAGGTAACAGAACTCTTTTCGGTGTGTCGCCGATATTAATGAATCAGGACCACAAATGAATCAATTAGACTCAAAATTTGGGGAATACGGTGGCATGTACGTGCCCGAACTGCTTATTCCTGCACTCGATCAACTTGAACAGGCTTTCCTGGAAGCCAAAGATGATCCGGCCTTTAACGCAGAGTTTTTGTCGTTATTAAAAGACTACGCTGGCCGCCCCACGGCCATGACGCTTACCCGGAACCTGGTGGCGAACCCCAAGGTAAAACTGTACCTAAAGCGTGAGGATCTGCTTCACGGTGGCGCGCACAAAACCAATCAGGTATTGGGTCAGGCCCTGCTAACCAAACGCATGGGTAAAACCGAAGTGATCGCCGAAACCGGTGCCGGACAACACGGTGTAGCCACGGCGCTGGCCTGTGCTCTGCTGGGCTTAAAAGCCCGTATTTATATGGGTGCCAAAGACGTTGAACGTCAGGCGCCTAACGTATTCAGAATGCGTTTAATGGGCGCAACGGTGATCCCGGTTGATTCTGGCTCAGGCACACTGAAAGACGCGGTTAACGAAGCGTTGCGCGACTGGTCGGCCAACTACGACAAAGCCCACTATTTACTCGGTACCGCGGCGGGCCCTCACCCATTCCCCACCATAGTGCGCGAATACCACCGCATGATTGGCGAAGAAACCCGCGCGCAAATGCTGGAAAAAGAAGGTCGTCTGCCGGATGCCGTCGTTGCCTGTGTTGGCGGTGGCTCAAATGCCATTGGTATGTTTGCCGACTTTATCGACGAACCGTCAGTGCGACTGGTAGGTGTAGAACCGGCCGGAAAAGGCGTGCATACCAAGGAACACGGTGCGGCTATTGGCAAAGGCACCAAAGGAATTTTACACGGTGCTTATACCTACATAATGCAGGATAAGCATGGTCAGATTGAAGAAAGCTACTCGGTATCTGCCGGCCTGGATTACCCGGCAGTAGGGCCACAGCATGCCTATCTCTCCGATATTGGCCGCGCAGAATACGTATCGGTAACTGACGACGAAGCACTTAATGCGTTTCAGTTGCTTGCGCGTAAAGAAGGGATCATTCCCGCACTGGAATCGTCTCATGCCCTGGCCTATGCCCTGAACATGGCCGACGAAGCAGAAGAAGAAACAATCATAGTGGTAAACCTGTCTGGTCGCGGTGACAAAGACCTGGGGCACGTAATTAAGATTTTGGGAGATCAGGTGAATGGATAGATATGCAGATATGTTTGCCCGCCTAAAGGCGCAACAGGAAGGGGCATTTGTACCTTTCGTAATGATAGGCGATCCAGACCTGGAAACCTCTGAAAAAATCATCACCCAGCTTATTGAAAGCGGTGCGGATGCCTTGGAGTTAGGGATCCCGTTTTCGGATCCGGTCGCCGATGGCCCCACCATTCAAAAAGCCGCTATTCGTGCGCTGGACAATAGTGTTACGCCCACGAAGTGCTTCGAACTGCTGGCCCGGATCCGCGCTAACCACCCCGATATTCCAGTTGGCTTGCTGTTGTATAGCAACCTGGTACTGGCTAAAGGTGTAGACGGTTTTTACGCCGAGGCAGCCAAAGCGGGTGTCGACTCTATTCTGATTGCCGATGTGCCGATTCGCGAAGCAAAACGCTTTATTGACGCCGCCAATGCCAAGGGCATTAAGCAAATTCTGATTGCACCACCCAATGCGACTGATGCCACTTTCAAGGCAATTGGCGATTTGTCTGCCGGGTACACCTACCTGTTGGGCCGCGCCGGTGTGACCGGAGCAGAAACCGCCGCCACTATGCCAGCTGCGTCACTGATTGAAAAACTGGTGAGCGTGAATGCGGCTCCGCCGTTACTCGGTTTTGGTATTTCCAACCCTGAGCAGGTAAAACACGCCATTGAAAGCGGTGCCGCCGGTGCCATTTCCGGTTCGGCAACCGTAAACCTGATTGAGAAACACCTAAATGACGTGCCAGCCATGCTGAACGCGCTGAACAGCTTTGTGTCTTCCATGAAAGCTGCAACGAGGAAGTAGCCATGTTTTATATGATTTGTGCCACAGACGTAGAAAACAGCCTGGAAAAACGCATGGCTGCGCGCCCTGCTCATCTGGCCCGTTTAAACGCGTTAAAAGACGAAGGGCGTTTGCTTATTGCAGGCCCCTTCCCGGCTATCGACAGCAACGATCCGGGTGAAGCGGGTTTCACAGGCTCACTGGTTGTGGCTGAATTCAACAGCCTGACAGACGCCCAAAACTGGGCCGATGCCGACCCGTATATTGAAGCCGGTGTGTACGCCTCTGTCGTAGTTAAGCCATACAAAAAAGTCCTGCCGTAACGCGCAAACAATAAACGCAGGTGCAATTTCGTTGCACCTGCGCCACGCGATGATAGTATATTCAGACAACATTCAGCCAGACACAGTTATGCTCACCCCATAGTTGTTAAGGTGATTACCGCCGTCGGAGTATTATGTTCAGAATAAGTGCCCTGTGCGTTGTATTGATTATGTTGCTGACCAGCCCTGCTGCATTTGCACAACAAGATCAAAACAAGCCGGTCAAAAACACCGCCCAAGCTGCCGAACAAGCCAAACGGCACGTTGACGGCCGCGTGTTAAAAGTGGACAAGACCCAAAGTGCTTACCGGGTAAAAATGCTCAAAAAATCCGGCCGGGTAGTTACCTTAGATGTAGATAAACGCTCAGGCGAAGTAAAGCCGAGCAATGGCAGCAAGGACGACCAGTAGTATGAGAATGTTAATTGCCGAAGATGACAGCCGGTTGCTGATGCAACTCGACACGCTGTTGCAACAGCAAGGCTATAGTGTGGATTTGGCCGACGATGGCAACAAAGCCCTGTTTCAGCTAAAGGAAGTAAACTACGATTTAGCCATTGTTGATATTGGCCTGCCCAATCTGGATGGCTTTGATGTGATCCGTCAGGCCCGTGCCGATGGAGTAACCACGCCGGTATTAATTTTAACCGCACGCGATCGCTGGCAGGAAAAAGTAGAAGGACTGGATGCCGGTGCCGACGACTACCTCACCAAACCTTTCCACAATGAAGAATTACTGGCGCGGGTAAAAGCACTCATCCGACGCGCGTCAGGCCAAGCCAGTTCACTGATAGAATTTGGCCCGGTAAGCCTGGATATGCAAGCCAAGGAAGTGCAGGTAAATGCCAGATCCATGGACTTAACCGCCTACGAATACAAAGTAATGGAATACCTGATGCTGCATCCCAAAAAAGTGATTTCAAAAACGGAACTCACTGAGCACATCTACGATCAGGACTTTGATTTAGACAGCAACGTAATTGAAGTGTTTGTTGGCCGTTTGCGCAAAAAGCTCGATCCCAATAATACCCTGAAGCCCATTGAAACCCTGCGAGGGCGCGGATACCGCCTGAGTCAGTCGCTTACTGGCGAATAACCGCGGGTGCGCAGTTTATCACTTCGGGTACGAAGCCTGCTCATAGCCTGCGTGGCGTTGGTGGTGTTTATACCCGTAACCGTGCTAACGCTGTCGCAGGCTTACACTTCCAGCCTGGAAGAAGCCAAGTATAACGAACTCAAACTCATGACACTGTCGCTCATCTCGGTATTCGAGATGGACGACGGTGCCCCCGTGATGCCCGACATGTTGTTCGACGAACAGCTTAACCTGCCCAACTCCGGTTATTTGGGGGTAATACAGCTTACCCAGGCCACGGTTTGGATTTCTGCATCGGGATTGGAAACGCACATTGAATCACTGCCAGCTTCACCGGATGTAGGTGGCGAATTGTATGTGGCCGAACATGCGCTGGACGGACAGCACCCCACTTACTTTGCCTATAGCTACACCGCCGAATTTGAAGACGGCGACAACTATTTGCCGGTTACGTTTTTTGTATTTAACAACAATGCTGACTTCGAAAACGAACGCCGGATTTATTTGCGCTCAGTGTGGCAATACCTTATCGCGTTAGGGCTGGGGCTGATTGTTCTGTTGGTACTGGGTATGAATACCCTACTCAAACCGGTTCGCGCACTGATTAGCGAAATTGAACATACCAGCAATGGCCAGCAACAACAGCTTACAGCGAATTACCCCAGCGAGTTTACGCCATTAAAACAAAGTATAAACGCCCTGCTAAGTGCGGAAGCCGAGCAGCGACAGCGTTACAAAAACAGCTTGGGTGACCTGGCTCACAGTTTAAAAACCCCGCTGGCTGTTGCATTAGGCACGCAAGGACTACCCGCATCGGCGCAAGAGTCGCTGCAACAAATTGACGCCCTTATTCAGCGCCAGCTAAAACGGGCCACAGCGGGCACCACAAGCTGGGATAAAGGCATTGCCATTGCGCCTGTTGCGCAACAAATAAGTAACGCTCTGAATAAAGTATATCGCGACAAAGCGTTGCAAATTGCGGTAAACGGCGAACAAGGGCAGTTTTTTGGCGACAAAACGGACCTGATGGAAATACTGGGTAACCTGATGGACAACGCCTGCAAAGCAGCAGAACGCCACATTCAGGTAACGATTAACGAAACCCCTTATCAAACCGAATTGTACATTGAAGATGATGGCCCGGGCATTCCACCAGAACAAGTTGAACGTCTGCTCACCCGCGGACAACGCCTGGACTCCTACACCGAAGGTCAGGGCATTGGCATGGCCGTAGTGGCCGACCTGCTCGCCGCTTACGAAGCCAAGCTGGCCATTGGTCGCTCAGAATTAGGCGGCGCCATGTTCACCATCACCTTCCCGGCTCCCATTCGCATGCCGGGTTAATTGGGTTTTGTAGTTTTTTGATTGGTTGAATTGCGAGGGATAAACCTGTTTAAGCTTTAAAATAAAGTCGCTTCAATCCTCAGGTTTTGAATGAATGCCTAACTTTTAAAATAAGGACAGACGCGCAGGCTTCAATGCGAAGCAGTCTACCTGTTTTTGTTCCAGTACGCCGCGCACGACTTGAAACGATTAATAGGCCTTAATTACATTGTGTAATACCACCCCAATTGTCGTTGAAATGAACTTGGTGGTATGTTGTTGCCCACGATGGCCGAGAGAGATTTAATTTTTCTGGATGAAATATTATTTCACTACTACAACCCCCAAAAACAAAACCAGCTGAAAATATACTGATTGATACATTCCCAGTGTAATACTCAACAGCAGTCGCCTTTGTAGTTTTAAACAATTGAATATATTCATCATAGCGCGAGCTTGTTAATAGATAGGTACCCGAAACGACACTAAACGGTACATATTGACCGTAACTTTTGCTCCAGCCTTTTTCGGTTAGCTCATATTTACCAATTCTTCCGTCTCGGATTTCAAAGTAATCATGTTCACGAGAATCAATAGCGATCATTTCCTTCAATTTCTCTAATCCGCTTTGATTTTGATTGAAGTACTCTATTAATTCAGCTTCGTTAGGGGCTTCATCCGTATTTTGGGCGCATCCAATAAAATTTATACAAATGATTAAAAGAAAAAAGCGCATAAATTCAACCCCAGGCATAACGCCGCCTACAAAGGCCGAGTGTTAGCGAGGCCCAGCCAGCACGCCTTCTGCGCTCGCGAATGTACTTAGCATCGTTAGCTGATGAATTAATACACTTGACCATTCAGAGAAATGCCTGATTTGTTAAAAAGAAACAGTGAAGCGCATGAACTAAGAGCAATGACAAATAATAAGTAATATATTCGGTGCATGATTTTCAGCTATTTCCTTGAGAATCGGAGCAGTTTCGCCGCGACCGGCGCCGTAGGCGCGTAGTTGATTGATCTGTTTGGGTTAAGTTACTGTGCATACTCTATGATCCTTACTAATTTAGGATCTATCTGTAATGTCACATTTGAACCACTTTGAACCCATATTTCACCAGTTTCACCATTACTTAGGGATAACGTTGATTCTCTACCAATGAGGTACTTTTTCTGCTCTCCAACATAATAATAGCCATCTACAGATATTTCATAACTACAGATTCCATCACAGTCAGACCAATTCCATTTTATATTCCACTCGGTTTCTGGCGGGACTTCTAAGCTAAGGTTATCCATGAAATCAGACGATAGACTAACTTCCCTGATTTTTTCACCGCGCTCATAAAATGTTGAGTAATTTTTTTGCTCACCAATCTTTAATAGCGTTGCGCAATCCAAGGCACTTTTATCGTTTGGAACTATTTGCTCCTTGCGACACAGCCAATACCTAGAATGCTCAGGATTGTATCGCCAACTATATTGATCAATGTAAAACCTAGAAAGAATATCCATCGATTTTACGTCACCGCTATTTGCTTTGTCATATAACTGTTTGTTGGCTGTCAGTATGTCACCAGCATACACATAGATGCTTAATACTAATCCAAAAAATAACACTAAACGCCAAACTTTCATGAGTTACCCTCCCCCCATAAGAGGCTAGTACCTGTGGTCTAAAATACGAAACGAAGTGACAGGAGCCTACGTGTTAGTATCCCGTAGCCTTTGCTTGTTAGGTGATTTCACTCACTAATACCTTGATAAAACTGTCTAGTTCATCCCTGTACGATTTATTAACTCTACCGAAATAGCAACCTATGTTTTCGTGGCCGACAACATGGCATCCGTACGCCTTTTCGATAGGCAGCGTTTTCAAATCATCTCTTCCCGAGAAAGCGATAGTAAACTTTGGAATCCCATTTGGCCGCGCGACTTCCCAATAAGCGGAGATGTCGTAATCATTTCCTGGCAATTCGTTTACAACAAGCCATTTACTGCGCTCTAAGGCATTTCTTAAAAGCTCTAAATGTTCAATGCTCACAGTATCACCTAACACCTAAATTTGCGGCACAAACAGACAGGCTATAATAGCGAAGCCATCTTGCTGTTTGTGTTCCAGCCCGCCTGCGGGCGACATAATTTTTTTGTTAGGTTGCTTACTCATTTACAACCACCAATTCCTTTGCCTTGAACGATTTTAATTTACCAGAAAATATCGTACGCCCTTGATAATAAAATTCACACTGAGGTAATTCTGGAGTATTAAACCCCCAACGTTCATCTCCCTTTCGCATATATGTTCCATGAGTTTGAAATCCATTATGAGAAATAATGAGAGTACCTAAACTATCAGAGGATGTTGCAGATTTATTTAAATCAGAAGCGACATATGAAGCTATAGTTCCTTCATCTCCTGTGCATTTAAATGAGACGCCCTGGACGGGAGACTTGTTGCTATCTACAAATACGAATGAATACTGCCTCACAGGGGAGCTGCCATGCCACATGACTTCAGTAGCCCTATCTGTTGGGCCGGAAGTGCAGGCCACTATTAAGAACATTAAAACAACAGCTAGAAATCGGTTTAGCATCGGCAACCTAACGCTGTTATAACCGGCGCAGCTTTGCTGCGTCCGGCGCCAACGGCGCGAAGTTAATAACCTTGTTAGGCATTCTCAGTTTAAAGCCCATAGTACCCTTTAACAGCACTTTTAATTACATCCGTTGCCACCGATATTCCAACCTTCCATGTTCCATCTTCTGCTTTTTTAAGATTATTTAGCAGCCATTGCTTCGCCCTAGCTCCCAATGGTTCGTCTTTGGAGCTAGGCGATTCAGATTTGACAATTTCAGATAATTCTTTTGCTGAATCTTTTGAAATTCCCGAATCTTCTAGGGATTTTTTGAACGCTTCGGGATTCCCTTGAATGGCCTTTACTTCAATATTTGCACCTGCCCCTGAATTTGATATCTCAGTGTAATTACCATAAATTGTTTGATTGATAATTTTGGACACTTGCCCCTCGTCGATATTTTCAGTGCTTTGTGGCCCCAATACTATTTCGGCAGCTGCTGGTATGGCTTTTTCAAGCTCAATAGTAAGTTCCAGTGCTCGACTTTTTACTTCATTTTGAATTTGAACCAATGAACTTCTAGATATTGTTCCTCGGATGTCATTGCATGCATAGTCTTCGTATATCTTGCCTTGCAATAGCAATATCAAGTTGGAGCAATCTAGACCAAGTGAGCCAGACTCTTGTGCGCCCCTAACCAAATCATCGATGGCTGCGATTCCTTCCCTAACTCTATGATTAGTCCAATGCTCACCAGCGTGTTTTTCTACGAGCGCAGTCGGTATCGGAGCATTATTAATTCCTGAGTTAAAAGGCCCACTAAATGTACCTTTAAAAGATACACCTACCACCCTGTACTCTGGTAATTCAACAACCTTAGGGTACCCTGACATTTCATGCTTTACCCAATCACCGAGTATGTCACTTCCCAATCTGGCAGCAAGCAAGCGAAGTTTTAATAGAACACTACCGAGATTCGGTTCATCAGATATTAGAGATGCTTGAATTTCTCTCAACAGGCTCAACGTTTTCTCCTTGATGCCTAACAGCTTATTACTCAGACTTCATAGTAACACCCGTTTCCTCTGGAAAACCATATTCTGTGTTTTCAGAGGAAAAAACATAAAATCTCACCTCACGCACAAAACGGAAAACGAAATACAGGTAGTCATTCATCTTTGCAAGATTAACCAGAGTAATCCCTGTAGGTACCGAGTACGCGAAATTATCGACTCACCTCTGTAAAATATTAAAAACCAGCTTACCGTTAGAAAACGGGCTTATGTCGCTCTGCATTGCGATTTGTGGCAATCCAGCGCCAGTGCTAACTCTCTGCCGCTGGCGCCTTTTCAACCGGCTTTAAATCCTCGTCACTGGACAGCAAAACAGCAAGCCAGCGGCTTTCTTCGCGGGATTCAAGGGCAATTTTTACAATCATGGTAAGCGGCACCGACAACAGCATGCCCACACTGCCCAGCAACCAACCCCAGAATATCAAAGATAGGAAAACCACCAGCGTGGATAAACCTAAACCACGGCCCATAAAACGCGGCTCAATCACATTCCCCATTACGGTGTTTATAACTACGTACCCCAGGGCCACTAAACCGGCTTCACCCGCACCAAATTGCACCAGAGCCATCAGCACCGCTGGAACGGCAGCAATGATAGAGCCAATATTGGGTATGTAGTTAAACAGAAAAGCCAGCACTGCCCACAATAAGAAGTGATCAACACCTAAAATGTACAACCAGATGCCCGCCAGTAAACCGGTGAACAAACTGATCACGGTTTTAATGGCAAGATAGCTGTTAACCGATTGAATAAACCGGTCGATGTGATGCATTTTCATGTTGGGATCGGCCAGGGCCACGTGTAACCGGCGCGGCATGCTCTCCGCTTCAAACAGCATAAAGATAACGGTTAGCAAGATGAGAAACAGATTCGACAACACACCGCCCATTCCACTTAAAAAATTGGTGGCCATCGACATGGCCATCCCCGGATCCAAATAAGACACAATAAGGTCTTTGTCTACGTGGATATTAAACGTTTGCAGCTGCGCCACCACCCAGGCAAATTCACCCGACAGTTTTTCCCGGTACTGGGGCATATTTTCTTTGAATTCGCTCATTGACTGGCCCACTAATCCAGCCAGCATAAAACCAAAAATCACGATCAACAGTATAACTAAGGTAATAGATAACCAGCGGGGTACCCGGTAACGGGCCAGCCAGTTAATTAAAGGGCCGCACGCTATGGCAATAAAGCCAGAAAGAAAAAACGGCACCATAATGGTACTCGCTGCTTTGATGCCGGCAAAAATAACAATTAAGCTGGCGAAAATAAGCAAGGCTTTAGCGGTAGGCGATTGAATAGGCATAGTTTTATTCTGGTCCGTGAAACAAAGGACCACGCTACCAGATTTACTACTTTTTAGGTAGTCCTTGCTCGCAGCATTCAACAGGAGCATTCATGCACATTTTAATTACCGGTGGCACCGGTTTGATCGGGCGTCATTTAATTCAGGCACTGACCAAAAAATCACAGCCTGCTAACGCTATTACTGTGCTTAGTCGCGATGTTGCAAAAGCAACCTCTGCGTTACCAGGCCATATTAACGCAGTAAGGTCGCTGGATGTGTTCGAGAACTTTGATCAATTCGATGCAGTAATAAATCTGGCGGGCGAGCCAATAGCCGATAAACGCTGGACAGAGCAACAAAAAGCCCGCATTTGTAACAGCCGTTGGGAAATAACCCAGCAAGTAGTCAATAAAATTCAGGCATCGCAACATCCCCCACACACGTTTATATCTGGCTCGGCGATTGGCTATTACGGCAGACAAGGCAATACGCCCGTTACCGAAGCGCATGCCAACGTACATAACGAGTTTACCCATCAGGTCTGTGAAAAATGGGAACGTATTGCCCTTCAGGCTGCAACAAAAACCCGGGTTTGTTTGCTGAGAACGGGTGTAGTGCTGTCGGATGACGGCGGAGCACTTAGCAAAATGCGCTTACCGTTTTCTTTAGGGTTGGGCGGTCCTATTGGCTCTGGTAAACAGGTAATGTCGTGGATCCACATTAAGGATATGGTGGCAGCGATTGTGTTTTTACTTGAACGCCCGCAGTGTGAAGGTGCATTCAACCTCACTGCCCCTTCGCCTGTCACCAATCGTGAATTTGTGAAAGCATACGCCGCTTCACTGGGCCGGCCGGCCATCTTTCCCATGCCTGCATTTGCGTTAAGGTTAATGATGGGTGAAGCGGCAGACCTATTATTAACCGGACAACGCGTTATCCCGCAAAAATTGAGGGATGCAGGGTTTCAGTTTACGTACTCCGACATACAGTCGGCCTTTGCTGATTTAACGTAAACGGAGGTACCTTACCCCAACATAATCACTTTCAAAGTGCGTTAATTCAGGCTATGTTGTTGCAAAAATTTCAAGGAGGAATTTATGCCTGCTATGTCCCACAGCCGCTGGTTTAAGCGGATTGCCGTACTATGTAGTTTTGTATTCATTCATGGTGCTGGTTACGCGTCTGCGTTGCCGGACTTTCCGTTTGTTACGGTACAAGGTACAGCCAGCAAGGAACTTCCGCCCGATCGCGCAGACGTGTCATTCACCATTGAAACCTTCGATGAGAAAGCAGAAACGGCAGATCGTATTCTGGCAGACACAACGGTAGCAGTGCTGAACGTACTATCGACGCTGAACATCCCGGACAGCGCCATCACTGCCTTTGAAATCAGTAAATACACTAAACGTGAACGTGGAGACAATTATCAGGATCTGGCGATACTGGGTTATGAGATGTCCCGCAATTTCACGGTAGAGCTGGACAATATTGATAATTACGCGCCGCTGTTTGAGGCACTCATGAAAATGCAAAATGTGGCCGATGTTGACAGCCATTTTTCAGTTTCCAATGCCGATGAAATAACGCTGTCACTCATATCAGCCGCCGCCGCGAATGCAAAAGCCAAGGCCCACACCATGGCGGCCGGACTCGATGTAAAATTAGGAAAGGTGTTTGCGTTTAATGATTCAGGCTCGTTTGACAACTTTTTTGCCAGCTTTGGGGTTGAGCAACGTTATAGTCTCGAAGCCTTCGAGGTGAGCGCCACTCGTACTCGACTACAAAGCACTACGGTTTTTATACCCCAAACTATCGAACTGTCGAAAACCGTAAATGTGATTTACCGCATTGAGCCCTAATTAACGGCCTGAATTCTCAGCGTTGTTAAACCGGTTTTGAGTACCCGGGCTGTTTAAACAACAGTTCGGGTTTGCCTTCAATTTCCGGCTCGTACACCACACTGCCCCAGTCGTCTGGCTGAATGTCTTCAATGGCTACCGACACCGACGCTTCCGACGATCCCAATACATCCTGCAGGCACTGCGACAACGCATCCGCCAATTGTTGCTTTTGCTGTTGGCTCTTCCCTGGCCACATTTGCACTTTAATGTGAGGCATAGACTAAGTCCTTTAAAAATCATGTTTTTATGATATTGTCATAAAATTCTATTTAAGTAATGAAGTTTCTTTCAATATCACTATGACTTCTACGCCAAGTGTCAGACAACCACGCCAAAGCCGAAGCAAAGCTTCCCAGGAAAAAATATTCAAGGGCGCAATAAAACTGCTAACCGAGCGCGGCCCAGAAGAATTTACGCTTCAGGAATTAAGTAAACGCACTAAAGTGTCTGTTGGCTCTATATATTATCGTTTTGAAAATAAAGAAATTTTATTATCGGAACTACAAAAGCGCGAATACCAGAAAATGTGGGATCAATTATCGCTGGCCATCGAATCCGTTGCACAGCGCTGTAAGTGTCTAACCGACATTCTGGAAAATGCCAACCGGACGTACGCAGAGCATTTACGTGACAACGCACCGTTGATCCGCGCATTTATGAAAATAGCGTTAACCGACAAAAGTATCTCAACCACCGGCACCAAGATTTATCATCAAAGCCAGGCGCTCTACGAAAACCTGATTTTAACGCATGCCAACGAAATTCAGCGCGAACAGCAGGAAAAAGCGGTTCACTCCTGCTTCCGCATCTTACACGTATCCATTGCCCGCTATCTGGGTTTTGGTAGTCTTGAGCCCATTACCGACGGACTCAGCTGGGAAGAAATACTCAGTGAAATCGCTGAGATTCAGCAATATTACCTGTTATCACCCACGCTTGCTCGTTAACGCTCATGAGTCATATCGTGAGCATTGCTGTAGTCATTTGAATTGGCATTATTGAATAGACAATAAGCTATCGATTACGTAAATACGAGTTATCAGCAAAAAGTGATATACCCGTTAGAGTGAGTCGGTTAGCCTTGGTATATTCAATCAAACGCCAATTCTAATTATGCAAAAACGACTCACCACTTCAGTAATGGCAGCACTGTTTCTAAATGGCTGCTCCCAGGCCCCGGCGCCAACAACCAGCCAGGTTTTAATAAGCAGCCGCTCTATACCTGTGATTGAGCAAGGCGGATTAACCTTTCGCGATCTCAACAGCGACGGTTTATTAACACCTTATGAAGACTGGCGTTTATCGCCCGAGGCCCGTGCAGACGATTTAGTTGCTCGTATGACGCTGGAAGAGAAAGCAGGCCAAATGGTGCATGGCACCCTGCCCGGCTTACAAGGCTTTGCGGGATTTTCTTCGGTAGGTTATGACATCGATGTCTTAACAGCACCGGTGCTCGAACGCAACATATCAACCTTTATTAGCCGCCTCTCTATGGCACCTGCCGACATTGCCGTGCAGAACAATTTGGTGCAGCAACTGGCAGAACAAACCCGGCTTGGCATCCCGGTGAGTATTAGTACCGATCCCAGAAACCATTTTCAGTATGTAGTAGGCGCAAGCTCCGCCAGCAATGGTTTTACCCAGTGGCCGGAATACATTGGCTTTGGCGCACTGGATAACCCGGCCATTACCGAAGCGTTTGCCCGTCAAACCGCAAAAGAATACCGTGCAGTGGGCTTTCACATTGCTCTGTCGCCTCAGGCTGATTTAGCTACAGAGCCACGTTGGCCGCGCATTAATGCAACCTTTGGTTCTGATCCACAAAAAGTCAGCCAGCATGTGGCCGCTACCGTTACCGGCATGCAGGGCAGTAATAAGGGTTTAACGTCGGACGGCGTATTAACCGTAGTGAAACACTGGGTGGGCTATGGTGCTGCAGTGGATGGTTTTGATGCGCACAGCTATTACGGCCGTTACGCCGATGTAGCCAACGAACAGGCCTTTGCCCAGCACATTGCCGCCTTTGACGGCGCGTTTACCGCCCATACCGGCGCCATTATGCCCGCCTACCCTATTTTGCAGCACGCCAGTGTAAATGGGGAAGCCGTTCCACCAGTGGCCCCTTCGTTTAATCACATGTTACTTAACGATGTACTACGTGGCACCTATCAGTTTAACGGTGTGTTAATTTCTGACTGGGGCGTCACCAACGATTGCAGTGACGAGTGCAAAGCGCCTACCCGACGTCAGGGCCCGGGCGAAATTGCTATGCCCTGGGGTGTTGAGGATATTTCTCAGTACGAACGCTTTGTGATGGGGATCCGCGCGGGTATCGATCAGTTTGGTGGCACTGAATCGGTAGAGCCGATCGTTCAGGCGGTACAGCTAGGTGATTTAACCTTAGAGCGTATCGATGAATCAGTAAAACGGGTGCTGATCACCAAGTTTGCCCAGGGCTTGTTCGACAATCCCTACGTAGACGTTGATACCGTGGCCAGTGTCGTTGGCCAACCTGCAATATTGCAGCAGGCTCACGAAGCGCAGGCTGCGTCTCAAGTGGTGCTTAAAAATAACAGCAAGTTGCTACCATTTAACTTTGCAGCCAAAAAAGTGTTTGCCCCCGGCATGTCGGCCGAAGCGATTTCAAACACAGGCGCGGTGCTGGTTGACACGCCAGAAGAAGCCGATTTAGCCATTATTCGTACCACCACGCCTAGCGAAAAACTGCACCCACTGTATTTCTTTGGGGCCATGCAGAATGAAGGTCGGCTGAATTTTGTGGAGTCTGACGAAGCAATGAAAGCGTTGTTGAGCCTACCAGAGCAATTGCCGGTAGTACTGGCGGTGTTTCTGGAGCGTCCGGCCATTTTAACGGAGATAGCACCACTGTCTGATGCCATTGTGGCAAACTTTGGTGCCAGCGACAGCGCCCTGCTGGCCGTGTTAAGCGGCGACATCACACCGCAAGGTAGCCTGCCCTATGCACTGCCTTCCAGCATGAGTGCAGTAGAAGCGCAATCGCCTGCCTTACCCAACGACAGCGCTAATCCGCTGTATCCGGCAGGCTTTTCGTTACTCTACGCAAAGTAATACTGAGTTGGCCCTTCGTGGCCCTTTGCGGCGCTTTGTGGCCCTTTGTGGCCCTTTACGGATCATGCAAAGGGCCATGACGGGAAGTTAAATCTTATTTTGTTTTAACTGGCTGGCAGCAAAGGTAGCCGCTCTGGCCGTTAACGCCATATAGGTAAGAGACGGGTTCTGACACGCCGACGATGCCATTGCTGCGCCATCGGTTATAAACAGGTTATCGATATCGTGAGCCTGGTTATAGGCATTAAGCACAGACGAGGTTTTGTCTTTACCCATTCTCGCGCCACCCATTTCATGAATCGCTGAGCCGCCCGGATTAGGCCGGTCTGAACCAAACAACACTTTTCCACCGGCTTTCGACACCATTGCAGCAGCCTCTTCCTTAGCAGCACGCAACAGTTTGTGCTCGTTTTCACCAAAGGCAAAATCAATGCGCAATTGCGGCAAGCCGTCGGCATCCTTGTTGTGCCAATCCAGGGTGATTGCGTTGCGTTCGACCGGTAAACACTCGGCAAAGGTGGTCAGAACAAATTTCCAGTCGCCGGGGCCACGCAAATCCTGTTTAAAGGCTTCGCCTAAACCGGCTTGTTTAGTGCCTCTCGACCAACTTGGCCGGTATGCCCCGCCCTGATACGAAAAGCCGCGCAGGTAGGATTCAGATTGCTCCGTTAGATTCACAAACCTTGGGATCACAATACCCGTAGGCCGGTTACCATAGTAATAGTGCTTTTCAAAACCCGGCATAATCGACGCAACACCCAGTGTAGAGGCGTGATCCATAATGTACTTGCCAAGGGTGCCACTGTGATTAGCCAGACCGTTGGGAAAGGATTCACTTACCGAGCGTTGCAGCAACGCCACTGTGTTAAATGCCCCGGCACATAAAAACACCATGCGCGCGCGGTATTGTTCACGTTGCTTGGTTTCCCGGTTTATTACATTAACGCCAGTGACTTTTTTATGCGTAGCGTCATACTCAACGGTATCCACCACGGCATCGGTTTTGAGGGTTAAGCGGCCCGTTGCCATGGCAGCCGGTAACGTAGAACTTTGGGTACTGAAATACGCTCCGAAAGAACAGCCTCTGCCACAGATATTGCGGCGCTGACAGGCTACCCTGCCTTCGCTTAACTTCGCTTCGGTTAAGTTCGCGGTGCGGCCAATGGTCAGGCAACGATCCGGATAATGCGCGGCAATTTGCTCACGCATATACTGCTCTACCGGCGTTAACGCCATGGGCGGCTGAAACTGCCCGTCAGGTAATTGCGGCAGATTCTCACTGGCCCCTGACACCCCAATGAACGCTTCTACTTCGTCGTACCAGGGCGCAACATCGGCGTAGCGAATCGGCCAGTCAGTGCCATGACCATCTTTACCATTGGCAGCAAAATCGGTATCGCTCCAGCGATAACACTGCCTGCCCCACATAATTGAGCGGCCACCCAAATGATAACCCCGGTACCAGTTAAACGCCGTATCACCAGCGGTTTGATAGGGATGTTCAGTGTCATTTACCCAGTAGTCCTGCGTCCATTCATCCAGGTGCCCGTTGTGCTGCTGAACGGATTTATGACTGTCCAGATAACGCTTATCACCTTTACCCCGAAAGGGTAATTCCCAGGGCGCTTTCATTTCATTTTTATAGTCCTGGCGATGGCTAACATTGCGCCCCCGCTCCAGTAACAATACGCGTAAGCCATGTTCGCATAAGGTTTTGGCTGCCCAGCCACCGGTTATCCCTGAGCCCACTACAATGGCATCGTAGGTTTGCTTACTCATCCGAATTTTACTCCTGTCCAGTCGCTGGAAAATGCACGTGTGGTATTATCGCAAGGCACATCGGCATCAAACCGGCCGGGCACCAGCACGTAGCGAAGCTCCTGGCTGCCGCCAACCTCTGAGGTGTAATAGCCCGTCACAATAAGTGTTTTAATGGCTTTCCACAGCATTGGCGCATCGCCCAGGTGGTTCACCGGCGTGCGGCTAAAGGCCGCGTCATCAATGGTGGTTAGCAGTGATAATTGCTGTTGTGGGTTAAGCGCTAAAAAGTCTTTCCCGGCCAACAACGCCAGCGCCTTTTTGAAGTCAGCCAGCGCTGTTGCCGGGCAGTTTGCCAGCCCGTGTTCAATTGCCGTTATCACAAATGCAGGCACGCCTGCTTTGCGAGCGCCGGGCGTGTCGGTATCGGGCAATGTGATATCGCAAAGCGTATTCAGTAACGGCGACTCGGGCGTGGCTTTTACCGCGGCCCATACCTGTTGTGGCACCACGCTTATGCCCGCTGCGACAAGCATGGCCCCCAGAACAGCCCGGCGTTGATTATTTATTAAATCAGCCATGCAGTGCCTCCTTTGCAGGCATATTGTCGGGTACATCACTGGTCATTGAGGCAGAAAGCCGCTTGGCATTTAACAGCCACATTGGCAACGCTACAATAAACAGCCCTACCACCAGCATGGTTACGGCACTGCTTGAAGTAAACGTATCAATAGTGGTGAGCACCAACGGCGTGGCAAAGTTTGCCAGGGTATACACCAACCACCAGAAACCAGAATAAGAGCCGCTGAATTGTACCGGTGCAACATGCAGCACAAACGTGAGAGCCACCACCAGCATTAAGCCGCCACCGGCTTGCTGTATGATCACAGCAGCAGTTACCGTTGCGGTATCCGACGCGATCCCAAGTAATATTAAGCCAGCACCCATCAAGGCCATTGCAAGCGCCAGTGCTTTACCAAACGCCCAGCGTTTTACCAGTCGCGCCAGTACAGCCCCAACCGGTGAGCCAAAAATCAATCCCATCGACATGATTTGCCCCACCACGGCGGGTGAGCCTTGTCCTAACTCCTGCAAGACAAAAGACAACTTAACCGGCACTGCATAAAACGCCAAAGAGCCGGGTATAGCCAGTGCCACCAGCAGCAACATGGTGTTAAGCGGAATAACGCTTCTCGCAGATGAAGAGGGTGAAGAGGCCTGAGTGACAGGTGCGGCTGGCGATCCTGAAGCGCTGCCGGTATTAGCCGGTTCATACAACACTGCCGCGGCAGCAATGAATACCAAAAAGCTCAAACCGTATAAAGCAAAGGTGTAATGCCAATCGATACGACTAACCTGCCCCACAGCAAACAATAACGCGGCACCAATTAAGGGCAGCGCTATATTTTGATAGGCAATCCACTTTTGGCGTTCGTCGCCGTTAAAATACGCTGCAGTGAGCACCATACTCCCGGTAATGATGCCGGCTTCAGCCACACCCAGTAATAAGCGGCTCGCCAACATACCGTACAATGAATCCACCAGCATGGGAGCAGCGCCCATCAGACCGTAAAAGGCCAGTGAACCTACCAGTACTTTTTTACCCCCTACCCGATTGGCCAGTTTACCGGCAATCGGCGAACACAATGCCAGGCACAGTGCAGGCGCGGTTAATAACAAAGGCACCAGAACCCGCGCATAAGACTGCCCGCTAAAATGCTGAAACAGTGTGCCAACAATAGGCGAAATCAACACGGGTCCCAGCATGATAAATACCGGCACAAATAGCAGCACAATGCCCTGTGGCCGGTTGTGATTTCCTGTAACCATAAAACAATTCCTCATATAAACGCGTAAAGGCCGCCTGTTCAGGCAGCCTTACTATTGAGTTTAAGCAGGTTAGAAGCTGTAGCTGGCCCGTAAGCCAATGTTTCTGACCGAGTTAAAGCCCCAGCTCTGCACAACTGAAGCAGTGCCATACACCGCGCTGTCACCCGCATCAATTCCTGTTGCTGCCGGTACTTTTTCGTCGGTGCAGTTTTTACAATACAGGGTGAGATCCCAGCCACTATCCAAACGTACACCAATGTTCAAACCAAACTGATCCACATTGCCAACACGTGTTTGAGGCGCGTTGGAAATCAGGTAGTTGATTGGATCGCGATGGTAATAGTTGAACGTAACAAAGCCATAACCGTCGATTGGCAGGTCAAACTCGTAGGTTGCCGATGTAGTAGAGGTAAACTTCGCTGCGGTTGGCGGGGTTAATCCGGCCGCATCAAAGGTGCCGTTTTCGCTACAATTTGGCTGCTGCGGATAACAAGCTGCGCCAGGGAAACTGTCGAACGACGAATCCATCACTGTTGCCGAGGCATTAATGGTGAGAGATTCAACCGGCATCGCCGTAATACTCAACTCCACCCCGTCAGAACTCAGGCTGGCTGCGTTCTGGATCACTGACTGACTAATGGTGGCGTCAAACGACTGTACCTGATAGTCGTCGAACTGCTGGCTAAACGCCGTTGCGTTGACAATCAGGTGATTGTCGAGCCACATGGTTTTCGCGCCAATTTCGTAGTTATCCACCACCTCAGGCTGAATAAAGATGTCGGTTTGTTCTGCTGAAGGCGTATCGGTATAACCCGGGCCTTTGTAACCACGTGAATACGAAACGTAGAACATTTTGTCTGCGTCGTACTGATATTGCACCGACAGCTTGCCCGACACGTTATCTGCTGAGTTTGTCTCTTCACGCAACGCAGGTGTGCCTATGCGACTGAAGAAGTTATAGCGCTGGAAGTTCGCCAAATCGATGTAGATTTCATCGTAGGTATAGCGCAGGCCTGCGGTAACAGTTACATCATCGCTTACCAAAAAGTCGAACTGACCAAACACTGCCGTGCTGTTGGTGTCCATACTCATTACCCGATCAGCGCCCAGGAAGTAGTCGTTGCTTATGCTGCACATACCACCTTGGGTAAGGTCTGCTCCCACGCAGAACGGAAAATTGGGTTGCAGGAAGCCAGGCAACAAACCGTCACCGGCTAAGAACGTATCCTGAAACTGTTCTGAGTGAAAGTAGTATAAACCCACCTGCCCGCGTACCGATTCGAAGTCCATTGCCAAACGAATTTCGTTACTGAACTGGTCGTATTCACTGTCGGTGAAGTTAATATTCAGCTCGTTAGACGCCATGTTGTCGTCGGTGCTTTGCAGCAACTCGTAATAGCGCCAGGCCATAATATTCGACAATTCATAGTTGTCGTTGATGGCATAGGTAAGTTTTGCCATTAACCCGCCCATTTCAACGTCGCGATAATTGTCGCCATCGGCACCGTATTCCAGGTTTTCCTTACCGGGAGTCACTCCATCCGCTGCAACATAGTTTGCTTTACCGCTGCCTTCGCCCAGTGAACGGAAAGTGCGGTCAAAGTTACCCGCCACGCCCGATTCCTTGTTGGTATCGGCAATGATATACAGGCTCAGATCATCGCTCAGTTCGTTCAGATATTTTATCTTTACGCCGTAGTCATCGGTAGTTTCGTCCATCTTGGGATCGCCAACGACTTTAATAGCACGGGCCACCGGATCTTCTGACGCATAATGGGCATTAATGCGAATAGCAGATGTGTCAGACAAAGGCAGGTTATACATCCCCCGGGTGATGATGCTGGCGCCATCTTTGGGCGTGGTGTCGCGTAACTGGTATTCCACATCGACTTTCCCTTCGGCAAAACCCAGTTGAGGTTTCGCAGTGGTGATATTCACCAAACCCGCCGAGGCATTTTTACCAAACAACAGCCCTTGTGGGCCGCTCAATACTTCGATTTGTGAAATATCATTGAACACTGCGCCCATCAAAAAGCGACGGCCCAGGTTAACTTCGTCGAAGGCAACCGCCACACTGGAATCCAGTGCAGTAGAGAATGCCAGGGTTCCCGCGCCGCGAATCGACATAGAGTTGTCTTCACCAATCTGAAAGCTCGGCGCATTAAGACTCATCTGGTAAACGTCAGACACGTTCTTACGCTCCAGATCCACGGGCGATATCGCCGTCACGCTTACCGGTACTTCCTGCAAGTTTTCAACACGGCGCTGGGCGGTTACCTGAATCACTTCCAGACCAGATGATGCTTCTGCTGTATCCTGCTCAGAAAGTTGCTGCGCCAGAACGGCCGGAGAAGCCAATAATGACGCAACAACAAGGGCACTCTTTTTAAAGGCAAATTTTCTCATAATAGTGTTATTACTCAGTTATTTAGAGAACAATATAAAACTTGAACTAGCATTCGAGTTTTAAGTTAACTCCAAAAAAAAGCTGGGGTCAGTCAGCTGTTTAACGTTGGTTGCGCAAAGCATACACTTCGCAACAATGTTACACAAACTATAACTTTTATTAACATTACTGGTTAAGTGAATATTTTTCATACATACCATCTAAACGCTGAATACCTGTTAAACCAACTATCCGTTACTTTAATAAATTACGCAGTAGCGCGTGTTGACGACGCACCTGGTCACGACCGCGGTATGGCTCACGACGACCTTCGTATTCACTGGACAGCCAGCCTTTCCAACCCGCGTTTTGCAATGTTTCTACAATGGACTGCCAAGGAATATGTAAGTCATTCAATTGATCGTCAATTTCAAAAAACTTGGTTTGAATAAAGTAAACATGCTGAAGGATTTCCTGTAAATCCGCCATCGGCACGTTTAATGGTTCCAGGAATGGAGGACGCTTACCGCCTTTTACCTCGATACCTTCATGGCCATCATCACAAGGCGCTGTCTGGAATATCCCGGTGTCGATCATCAATTTAAATTTTGACGACTTATGGGTATTAATAAACTCAATGTAGTCCTGAGTCACTTTGTGTTTGATTGGCGTTGGGCTGTGGATTTCCGGACAAATCACAATATCCAGTTCTTCGGCCAAATCCAGTGAGCGCAATACGGATTCCTGCCAGATTGGATGCGGATCCAGCTCCATGGTGGTAACACCAAATTTGGGCCTGATTGACGTGAAGCCCAGCGACTTAGCCAGTTGCAAATCATGGCGAATTTGCGCAGTGCCTTGTTCTACAGTGAGATCGCTGGTTTGCCACATGGCAGTGTCTACCCAGGTACCCAGATTGGTTGGCGTAAGCTGATATTTTTCCAGTAAGCCAAACCACTCATCCCGCCAGGCATTCGAGGGCGTCGGATACCCCGGTATGTTACCTTCGGCCAGCATTTCAATGCCTGTGGCACCCATGTCAGCAATATCCGCCATCACATCTTCCAGGGTCATCAGTGTATACATATCACCGGTATAACTGTAAGTCGACACGCTTAGCTGCGGGCCGGTTAGTACACCACTGTTCACCACCACGATTTTGGCACTGGCTCTGAACGGAGAGCGACAAAACGGTCCCGGAATATAGGGGCGGCGAATGTACACACACACCTGTAAATCGTAAATACCATTTAGCAAAGGCGCATCTACGGGAATAGTTACGGTAGCCAGCTCGTCAAGTTGCCAGCGCGCAGATGTGCTGCTAAGAACTTCCTGTAGTGAATAGGTTTGTCCTTGCAGCGTCCATTGAGCCGCTTCACAAGGATAGGATTTACCATTCAGGGTAACATCAATGCCATCGATAAGGCTGGCTTGAACGCCCCGGTAATTGGGGTTTCGCAGTTGAAACTGAAAGCCGGGTTGGCCGTTTTCCAGTACTACGTTCTTCGCGTCCCTGCTCTGAATAATCGATCGTTCAATCATAGATTTCCTCGCAATAAAAAAGCAGGCCTGCCGGAAATCCAACATGCCTGCAAAGGGTTAAACGGGTTTGTTAAATGGGCTTGGCTAACGCTATTGCTGAGTCACGCATAATGGCTGTGTGCTCTTCTTTATCGCCGCCTTCAATTTCAATTTCTGCCAGACGACCCGAGTTCTCCACCACCATTTTGCAGCGTTCATAACGGCGCGCCTGAAAGCCTTGCAGCGCTTCATCAAGCGTTGCTTTGTTAGCCACTTCATCAGCCAGCACCAGCGCATCTTCAATACCAATGCAGGCACCACTGGCAAGGTGCGGCGTAGTGGCATGTACAGTGTCACCAATCAACACGATACGGCCTTTGTACCAGGGCGCAGGCATCATTACGCGCTCCAGTGGGCGGTAGTGAATAAGACAATCTTTATTCAGCATACCCGACAAGGTTTGCACCATAGGCGCAGGGAAGCCCTTAAGCAGACCTTGTAGTTCTTCAATGAAGGTGTCAGGCTCACGAAAATCATTTTGCGCACGGTTCTCTGTAACGAACATGTACATTTGATCTTTCGACATGGGGTTCACACCCGCTTTAATATGCTGACTCACCCACATCATGGTATTTTCCACTTCAGGTAAGCGTGGCAGTACAGCACGCCATACGCCCTGCCCAATGTATTTGGGGGCGGCAGCATC